>JAYVDT010000620.1:0-2511 GCA_043749265.1 Rhodanobacteraceae bacterium
ACCTCGGCGAGGGCGCGGTCTTTGTGGGCCTGGGTGGCTTCGGGTTTCCAGCGGAGAATGAAGATGTGGACGACCATGGCTCAGTTTAGCTTCTGGTAAGTTTTACAGTATGAGCGAGTTCGTTGAAGTGAAGGCGCCGGTGGCGTTGGCATCGATGCCGGGTGTTAAAGTGGCGGTGCTTGGCGCGGGAAAGATGGGCGGGATTCTGCTGCAGGGATTCTTGAAGAATAACCTGCTGGGGCCTGACCAAATTGTGGCGACGGTGCAGCATGCGGATCGGGCGCTGGCTCTTTCTGTACAGCTTGGGGTTGAGGTCACGACGGATAATCCAGCGGCGGCGGAGTGGGCCGATGTGATTTTGCTGGGCGTGAAGCCGGTGCAGGTGCCGGGGTTGGTGGCGGAGATTCAGAGTGGGTTGGCGCAGGGAAAGATGCTGGTTTCATTTGCGGCGTCGGTGACGACGGGGGCGATTGAGGCCGTGGCAGGGATGGAGATTGCGGTCGTGCGGGCGATGCCGAATACTCCGGCGATGATTGGGGCGGGCGTTACTGCTTTGTGCGCCGGCAAATTCTGCACGGCGGAGCAGATGGCTGTGGCGCAGCGGATCTTCGGGACAGTTGGGCGGACGGTGGTCGTCGACGAGAAACACATGGATGCGGTTACCGGGTTGAGTGGGTCGGGGCCAGCTTTTTTGTACATCATTATTGAAGCGTTGGCGGAGGCTGGCGTGAATGTGGGGCTTCCACGTGACATTGCGACGCTGCTGGCGGCGCAGACAACGCTGGGTTCGGCACGCATGGTACTGGAGACGGGATATCACCCTGCCTTGCTGAAAGACCAGGTGACGACTCCGGCGGGATGCACGGTGGATGGGATTCTGGAGTTGGAAGAAGGTGGCCTGCGGGTAACGCTGATCAAAGCGGTCAAGCGGGCTACGATGCGGGCGCGCGAGTTGGCGGGAGGAAAGTAAAGGCCGATCAAAACCGATCACAAATGCGTCGCTGCGGGAGGGGCACCCAGCTTGGAGACTGAGTAGAATATCAGTATGGCTACTGCGGCGGTTTCGATGAGGATCGGGGTGCTTCGAGGGCGAGTGGGTGCGACTCGTTTCGCGTGGGGAGTGGTTGGCTATAACGTGTTGGTGGTGCTTTGGGGAGCCCTGGTGCGGGCCACTGGCTCCGGGGCCGGATGTGGAAATCATTGGCCGCTTTGCAATGGGGTCGTGATCCCGGTTTCGCCGACGATACATACCATCATAGAGTTTGTTCATCGTCAGATGGTGACTGGATCAGTGCTGGCGATGATCGTACTGGTGACCTGGGTGTTTCGTTCCACGGTGAAGGGCATGGCGGCACGGGTGTTTGCTGTAGTGTCTACCGTCCTGCTTGTGAACGAGGCTTTTCTGGGCGCGTTGCTTGTCAAGCTTGGGTATGTGACAGGCAATCAATCGGTGGGGCGGATGGTGGTGCTTTCAGTTCATCTGAGCAACACTCTTTTGCTGGTGGCTGCACTGACGACGACGGCGGTGATGGTGGGAACGGGCCAATATTGGCGGAAGTTGCAGGCCCGGGGAGTAGACAAGACGTTGGCTGTGGTGGGGTTGGTAGCCACTCTGATTGTGGGAGTGAGCGGATCGCTGGCGGCCCTGGGGGATACGCTGTTCCCTTCTTCTTCTTTGCGTGCGGCGTTCGCGGCAGATATGGACTCGAGTTCGCCGTGGCTGCTGAGGTTGCGTGGCGTACATCCCGCGAGTGCGGTGATTGCGGCGGCTTTTGTTATTTGGCTAGTGGTTCGTGGGCGGCGAGCGGGATTGTCACGTGGGACCGGGCTTGTCCTTGGACTGCTTGGATTGCAGTTTGTGCTGGGCGCGGGGGATGTTCTCCTACTGGCGCCGACGTGGATGCAGATCGTGCATCTGTTTGGGGCGGACTTGTACTGGGTGGCGCTGGTCGTGCTGACGACGGGAGTGGTTTGGGGACGCGGGCAGGATCTGGGGATTGGCGAAAACTTAATCGAGAGCAGGCGATAAGGGTTTCTGCAGATTTTTTGCGTAATTGATCGTGTGGTGTATACAGAACACTCATGGAGGTGCTCGTCATGCGCTTGGGTCTCGTTGCGTGGATGCTGTGGGGAATGGCGATCGGGAGCGCGCAGGAAGCTCGGCACCAGCCCATAGGGACAGTTACAGGGCATGTAATCTGCGCGGATACGCAGCGACCTGCTCGCCTGGCGGAAATCAGGCTGGTCAAACTTCCGGAGGAGGTCGAACGCAAAGATGCGGTCGAGCCCGAGACGATGGATGGCGGTGCTCCCTACGGGGACGCGGTAGAGTCAAGTCTTGATGGCGGCTACACGATTCGGAACGTGAAGCCGGGGGAATACTTCGTCGTCGTCGATAAGGAGGGCTACTTATTGCCGCTGGCAATGTTTACGGCCAAGGAATTGGCTGCGACGGATGACAAGACACGGGCCCGAATCGGGCGAGTTGCCCACACCATTACCGTTAACAGC
>JAYVDT010000621.1:0-2511 GCA_043749265.1 Rhodanobacteraceae bacterium
CTCGTGACAGCTATAGCAATCGGCAGTTCGGTTGATGAGCTTCGCTGTGTCCGCTCCACCAAACGCATAGAAGCCCCACCCGCCCGGGATATGCGCAGAATCCTTCACATGCACCTCCACTCCCATCAACTCCGGCGACTGCGTTTTGCCATGTTTGTTGATGGAATTCTTGCTCTCCGCGCCGCGATTCTCCAGCACCAGCGTCGTCCCCTCAGGCCATGTCCCTGTCTCCTTGAACAAGCGGTAAGCCGACGGATTCACGAAGACGTTATCGAACATCGAGTGGTCGGCCGGGCTAGCCGAGTCGGTGTAGCTCATGTCCAGGCCTGACGTCAGGTACACCCACTCGCGGTATTCCGCAGGCATCTTCAGCTTGCCGTCAAGGGTGAATCCCGGCCCGTCCAAAACTGCGTTCGACGTAACGACGGTCCCGGACAAAGCCAGGACCGCAAGTGCAATCAGAGAAGATGTTCGAAACACAGGCCACCTCAACGCAGGGGCTTCAGCCTACCGTAGCGCCGTATCCACTTCCTTGTAAAAATCGGGCGACTTCAAAATCTCACGCGGCTTGGACCCATCCGCCGGTCCCACCAGTCCGTCGTTGTACATCATGTCGATCAGGTGAGCCGCGCGACCATACCCGATCCGCAGCCGTCGCTGCAGCAGCGAAGTGCTCGCTTTGCCAAACTCGAACACCAGTCGCACCGCATCGTCAAAGAGCTCGTCGCTATCATCGCCACCATCGCCTTTGGAGCCCTGTCCACCGTCTTCCTTCTCATCCTTGGGCCCTTCCAGGAAGCCCTGCACATACTCGGCCTCACCCTGCGCGCGCCAGAACGCCGTAACCGCGGAGATCTCTTTCTCCGTCACAAACGGCGCGTGCACACGTTGCAGACGGCTGGTTCCCGGCGGCAGATAAAGCATGTCGCCGCGCCCCAGCAAACTCTCCGCACCGTTTGAGTCGATGATCGTCCGCGAGTCCACCTTCGTCGCCAGCCGGAAGCTCATACGAGTGGGCACGTTTGCCTTGATGAGTCCTGTGATGACATCAACCGAAGGCCGTTGCGTCGCCAGAATCAAGTGGATCCCGACCGCGCGCGCCATCTGCGCCAGCCGCGTGATGCTCTCTTCCACGTTCGACCGATCCAGCATCATCAAGTCCGCCAACTCATCGATGATGATGATGATGTACGGCAGCGGCTCCTGGTTCACATCCTCAAACAAGTACTCGCTACCGTTATCGAAAAGCTTGTTGAACTGGTCGATATTCCGCACGTGATTCGCTGCCAGCAGCTTCAGCCGACGCTCCATCTCACGAACCGCATTACGCAGCGCATTCGCCGCCAGCTTCGCCTCCGTAATAATCGGCGTAAACAGATGCGGAATCCCCTCATACATTCCAAGCTCAACCCGCTTCGGGTCGACCAGGATCATACGAACCTGCTCCGGCGTTGACTTGAACAGCACGCTCATAATCATGGCGTTGATCGCCACCGACTTACCCGAGCCCGTCGAACCCGCGATCAGCACATGTGGCATGGACGCCAGATCCGCCGTCACAATCCGCCCGTTGATATCCTTGCCCAGCGCGATCGCAAGCTTGCTCTTGCTCTGTGCAAACGACTCGCACTCCACCACATCGCGCAGCCAGATCGTCTCCCGCTCAAGATTCGGAACCTGAATCCCCACTGTCGATTTACCCGCCATGCGCTCAATCAGAATCGACTCCGCTGCCATCGCCAGGCAAAGATCATCCGCTAGTCCCGTCACGCGCGAGTACTTCACGCCAGCATCTGGCCGGAACTCAAACGTCGTCACCACCGGCCCCGGATTGATCTGCGTGACCTGCCCATCCACGCCAAACTCAGCGCACTTCTCCACCAGTACCCGGGCCTCATTCCGCAGCGCCTCTTCCCGCACCACCGCCTGCTCTTCCGAGTGAAACAGCAACGACGATGACGGCAGCTTGTAACCCCTTACCGACTTTGCCGTAATTGCAACCGGCTTCACATTCGCATCCGCGCGTTGTCCAAACGAAATTCCCTTTGGCGCTGACTCATACGCCGTCGCGGGCGGTGCGTAAGCAGGCGGCGCCACCGGCTTGGGTGCAGCCACGCGAGCTGCACGCAAAGGCTCCACCTCTCGCATCGGCTCACGAGTAGGCGCATTGTTCAAAAAAGAGAAGGGCTCTTCGTCATCCTCCATCATGCTGGACTCAACTGAACCAGACTGCATCGCAGTCTCAACCTCGAGCTCATCCGACTGCAGCGGCAGCGGCGCAGCGGCAGCAGCCAAGGCCTGTGCAAACGGTGCAGCCGCGGCGGAAGCCGTAGAAAGCGCGGTAATCGGCGCCGCATCTACATGTGTCCTGGGCATCGCCTCCCACATCGAAACCGGTGCCGCAGCTTCCTGCCCATCGTCTTCCGGCAGGATCGAAACAACGTCATCTTTTCGCCGGCCAAAAAATCCAAACAACCCAGCCAGCAGCGTATTCGGCTCGCGATTCGCACG
>JAYVDT010000622.1:0-2510 GCA_043749265.1 Rhodanobacteraceae bacterium
TGGGTCCAGTGGGCCTGGACCTGCCTGCTGTGCCTGAGCGGAAGCTACGGGCAGCTTCTTGATTACGTCATCTTTGCCGTTCTGATCTTCTACATCCTCACCATCGTGGGTCTTTTCGTCCTGCGTCGCACCCAGCCCGACACTCCGCGTCCCTACCGGGCGTTCGGCTACCCAATCCTCCCGGCGCTCTATATCGTGATGGCCACCTGGATTTCTGTTGTACTCTTGCGTTACAAACCTCAATACACATGGCCGGGGCTCATCCTGGTTTTGCTTGGTGTCCCCGTATACCTGGTGTGGAAACGCCAGAGAACGGTGCTAAATGAGCTAAGCTCAGAAGTTTAGGAGAACGAACAAGGCATGACGAATTTGTTTGCTAAGAAGTCGATGAACGTGCTCATGGCGGAAGCCAGCGAAGAAGGCTCACAAACGCTGGAGCGTTCTCTTGGACCCGTTTCCCTCACCGCGCTGGGTATCGGAGCTGTAATCGGTGCAGGAATATTTGTTTTGAGTGGATTGGGTGCAAAAACTGCCGGGCCGGCCTTAATGCTGGCCTTTGTCCTGTCCGGGCTGGGCTGCGCATTCGCCGGTCTCTGCTACGCCGAATTCGCCGCAATGATCCCCCTCGCGGGCTCCGCCTACACCTATGCCTACGCCACCCTCGGCGAACTCTTCGCCTGGATCATCGGCTGGGACCTCACGCTTGAGTACGCCATGGGCGCCAGCACCGTAAGCTCTGGCTGGTCCAACACCTTCGTCGAATTCCTCGCAATCTTCCACCTCAAGTTCCCTCTTTGGCTCGCTTACGACCATTGGACCGGCCTCAAACGCGCCTTTGAAATTGTGGCGCGTCAGTCCGTGCACGCGACCAATCCAGACCTGATTCCCGGCACCAAGCCCTTCAGCGACGCACTCTCGCTGCTCGTGGCTCACCCCTCCGCTCAACTCACCGCCAGCGCCCACCAGTTGCTTTCAGCCCCCACTATCGGCGGCCTTGAACTTGGCTTCAACCTCCCTGCCTTCCTCATTGCCCTCGTCATCACCACCGTCCTGGTCATTGGCATCAAGGAGTCGGCCAACTTCAACACCGGCATCGTGATCCTCAAGGTGGCGGTCGTCCTCTTTGTCCTCGGCCTCGGTTCGCATTACGTCAACAAGGCCAACTGGGGTTCGGACTGGCACACCTTCGCACCATTCGGCGTAGGCGGCATCGGGCTTGCAGCTGGCCTCGTCTTCTTCTCCTACATCGGTTTTGACGCCGTCTCCACAACCGCACAGGAAGCGAAGAATCCCCAGCGCGACATGCCCATCGGCATCATCGCCTCGCTCGCGATCTGCACCGTACTCTACATTGGCGTGGCAGCCGTCCTGACCGGCATGGTCTACTGGCCGGAAGTCAATATTGAAGCCCCCATCTCCCGAGCTTTTCTGGATCGCAACCTGAACAGCGCCGCCAACGTCATCACCATCGGCGCGCTTGCTGGCCTCACCAGCGTCATGCTGGTCATGCTGCTCGGCCAGAGCCGCGTGCTCTACTCCATGGCCAAAGACGGCCTGCTCCCAAAGGGCTTCTTCGCCGACATCCATCCCCGCTTCCGTACTCCTTGGAAGGGGACTATCCTGGCCGGCTTCGTCGCCGCCATCGTAGGCTCCGTAACTCCCATCGACACCATCGGCAAGATGGTGAACATAGGCACGCTGTTCGCCTTCGTCATTGTCTGCATCGCCGTCATGATCCTGCGCCACAAGGATCCAGATCGCTTACGCCCTTTTCGTGCCCCACTCGCGTGGCCCATCCCGGTCGTGCCGGTTCTCGGAATTCTCTTCAATGGCTACATGATGGTTGAGCTCGGCGCCGCAAACTGGATCCGCCTCATAGTCTGGCTTCTGATTGGCCTCGTCGTCTACTTTTTTTACAGCCGCAAACATAGCAAGGTGCAGGCTGCGCTCGTCAACCAGGAGGTCATTCGTTAGGCACTTTGGCAATGTAAAACGCCCAGCCTCGGCTGGGCGTTGTTATTTCGCGGGGATCTCGGGCAGGATCGGCAGGCTCACCTGGTGGGTCGTCGTCAGATCATCCCGCAGCCGCAGGAAGAACGACAGTCCGCCGGGGCGGGGAATCGCAAGCGACGTGTCCACAAACCCCTCCGGGACCAGCGTCGGATTCGCAAATCCCAAATCTGGGGAAACGGAGTCGATAAGGTATAGCGCAGAGCCGCTCAAAAGGCAGGAAGCCGCCACTTTCGCCGGACAGCTAAGCTCAGTCAGCACAGGCAGGCGCACGATCGTAGCCAGCGGTAGCCACTCTCCCGGCGTACCGTCCGCAGCAACGGCCCGTAGTCGGAACGGTCCAAAGGTCGAAGGCCCAAACGTCTTCAGCGGATCGAATGTAGCCAGAATAGTATGAGCATCCTGAAGTACCAGGCTCCCGGACGCGACCGTCAGCGAAGTGTGCAGGCTCTCATCCGCATTCGCCAATTCAATTTGCCCAGTACGTGGAAATACAGCCT
>JAYVDT010000623.1:0-2510 GCA_043749265.1 Rhodanobacteraceae bacterium
GCCGGGTGAGTTGAAGCAGAGTTCCCGGCGTCGCATCTCCAGCCGCACGGCATGAATTGCAAGCGGGCGATCGTCGCCGTTCTGGATGGCTACCTCGACGCTCGCAGGGGCCTCTGCATTTGAGCCCAGCGTCGCGGGGAAGCCCAGGCTTTCCTGTCGGACCTCCTGCCCGGCCTGCGTGATGCGCACGCGGGAGATCTCGCCAGTGACAACCTCAGGCTCGGAGCTGGTGCCGCTGGCTGCTCGTGCAGTGAGGCGGACAGTGCGGCTGAAGTTGGTGTGATCGGCGGCTTCCACCTGGACGCTTACACGTTCCACAGGAACTCTTGCGGGAAGGTCGAACATTGCGACTGATTCGCGGCCGCGCTGGATGACGGCGGTGCTCTCTGCGACTACGGTGTAGACCGTCTGGGTCTCCCGGCTGGGAGGGACGTCGGCGCCTTTGATGATTGCAAGCGTTGTATCCATCCTGCTGCCGTCCGCCTGGGTGAAGGCGAGGTCGACGCGCAGGAAGGGCAAGCTCGACTCGGCAAGTTTGAGCGTGGTGCTGCGTCCCAGGTGCTGGCCGCTGAGGTCGAAGAGGGTGAAGCTTCCGACCTGCGTTCCGTCCTTGTCGGCAAGAGCTCGGAGGCCCGTTACCTTCGCGGTCGCAAGGAAGTTTTTACCCTCGAGGTCGAGACGGACGTCAGTGTAGGCACGCGACGGCATCTCCAGATCGAAGACGATGTGACCGCCACGCAGCCCCGGGTTCAACAAGCGTGCGCTGTCGCCCGTGGCGGCGGTCTGCGACAACGTAAGGGCGTAGGGGACCTCGGTCCTGTTGTTGCCGTCCAGCACGAAGAGACGCAGGTCCGAGAGCGCCGGGCGCGCGTGCGCATAGACGTTGCCATCGAGGATGGAGCATATCTGGCTGCCCGCTTGCGTGGGGGCGGTGATTTGCCGCTCGTAGTGGAAGTACCTGGGTTCCGGGGTCAACCTGCGCTCACTTTGCCAGACTGCTGCCAACAGCAGCAAACTTGCCACGATTCTCATTCTGAACCTCCGTCCGTGGCCTTCAGGCCCAGCCAGTCCTTCTGGTACGCGAAGCTTATGCACATCAACAACGCACCCAGGCCGAGGAGGCTTACGACACGATAGACTCCGCTGAGGCCGCTCATGTCATAGAGGAATACCTTGCAGATGGTGAAGATGAGAAGCACGAGTGCCTCCCAGCGGACGAAGGCGTTTTTGCGCCAGAAGCCCGCCGCGAGGAGGAGGCCGCCATAGATCATGAGGAATCCGGAGATGGCGAGCGACCGTTGCAGATTGGCTTCAGAGCTTGTCCAGAGGGCGCCGATCTCGCGCACAACCGTCAGGATCAGGAGGAGGTGCAGGACAGCCGAAGTCCATGCAGCGAGGACTCCATGCCTGAGACGATAGGCCCAGGCCGTCACGCCGGCCAGCACAATGAGCCCGACGATCGAGGTGGCGAAGTCCGGGTTGGCGAACGCAGCATGGGGCCTTGCCGACCATCCGGACGCGACCTCTCGCAGGGTGAGTAGAACCGCGACGAGGTTCATCGCAAGGAGGGTGGCGGGTGCAACTCGCTCTGCGTCATGCCCGTACCGCAGGGCCAGCACGAGGGCGCCGCTCAACGCGGCGAACGCAACCATCGCGGCTCCGAGTCCGGCGTTGAAGAAGCCCTGTCCCGTGCCGTTGAACCACCACCAGTGCGAGACAAGCGAAAGCAGTCCGAGTACGTAGCCGCCGGCAGAGAGCACCCACAGGACCTTCGTCGGTGCGCCGTGTTCCTGCTCGAATCTGGTTGAGGCCCAGTAGAGGATGAGGCCTTCCACAAGCCACGCGATGGTCATGGTGTGGCCGCTGGCCTTGAGTGGGATAGCGATGGTGAGGAAGATCACGGCAGACGCAAGCTGCATTGCCCGGGCGACGGGTGTGGCCTGGAATCGCAGCAGGGCGAGCAGGACGGCGGCGACCGCCACCATTAGCCATGCAAGATATGTGTGCAGGCCGGAATCCTCAAAGATCGAGTACAGCGCGAGACCGATAAACGCGGCGGATATAAGTGGGATCAGGATGGAGCCAATGACCTCGCACCCCTTGCCTATGTCCTCGGCGTAGGTCGTCCAGCCCTTGAGGGAGACGAGCGCGAAGATGGCGAAGAAGGTGCCGGTGAATAGGGCCGTCTCGGTGGATTGGCCGTCCCACGCGGGCTGTGCGAGGACGTGGAAGAAATGGATGTACCAGCCGATGAAGAATCCCGCGGTAGCCACGAAGGAAGGCACGAGCAGACGCCGCCATGGCTTCCAGCGGATGAGCAATACGGCGGCCAGATCGATGGCGCCGATGTAGGTGAAGAGGAATGTTTCATGGTCGCCGCCGGTAGAAAGCAACAGAGGAGTGGCAAATCCACCGGCGAGCGCGTAGGCGGCCAGCAACTCGGCGTCCTGGCTCCAGGCCATGAACGCGTTCCATGCGGTTACGAGCACCATGGCCACCAGGGCCACGGT
>JAYVDT010000624.1:0-8472 GCA_043749265.1 Rhodanobacteraceae bacterium
AAGCCGGTGCCCGGCGCATCGATAAAGATCACGTCAGTCACATCCAGCAGGCTGTACGCGTTGTCGACCATCGTATAGGGCGCGGCCGCCTGGTGCTCGGTGTCCGGCGTAACCACGCGTCGAGGCCCGAAGGAGCCCATGTGGAGCCACATAGTAGCAGAGCCAGGGCCGCCGTTATAGAAAAACATGACGGGACGCGTGCCGGGCGCCGCGTCCTTTTTGAAGTAAGCCGTATAGAACATGCGCGCCGTTGCGGGAGCTTCTTCCGGCTTGTCGGCGTCGCTGGGGTTCATGCCGGTGTCGGCAAGGACCTTGCCATCAAGACCCAGCATGGAGTCGAACGCATCGTTGAAACCAACAGTGATCGTGCCGGCGATAGCCTTGTAGGCAATCTTCTGGCCGCCAACGGTGACGGTGTTTTCTGTAGTGGAATCAGGCACGGCAAGCGCAGGTGCGGAAGTCGCGGGCATACCTTCGACAACTACCTTCTCTGTCTTGAGCTTGCTCTTGTCCGGCTGCTGGGCATAAAGGCCGGAAACTGCGGAGGCGAGGACGAGGATGGTCAGAGACTTCCAAAGCTGCATGTTTATTTTTTCCTCTCGGATGCTGAAGTCAGCAGTATACCGAGCGTAGATCAGAAGCGAATTGAGGCGAACATCAGCATCAAAACGGGACCAGGCAAATGCAGGTCAAAGCAAAGACGGCTCATCCTTCAGCCCGCTCTGGTTCCCGCCCTTATCCCGCGGTTGTCCTCGTCTTGCTCTTGGCTATGCTGTGCGCGGGAGATTCAAGGACGTGTAAATCTGCAAGTATTGCATCCGTAAGCTGTGGGGTGGCGGACGTGAAGCCGGTGTTCCAGGAGGCGAGGCGATCTGCGATTTGCGCGCTGACAGACAGCGTGCAGCCCTGGCTAAGGCCGTAGAGCAGGCCTGCAGAGAAGGCGTCGCCCGCACCTACCGGATGAATCTTGTCGACGGGCAAAGTAGAGTCTTCCAGACGCACCCATGCGTGGGCTGAGCAGAGCATTGCGCCCTTGGCGCCGCGAGTGATGACCACGGCGAAGAGTTGGTACTGGTTGCGAAGCTGTTCCATCTGGCGCCAGATGCGGTCTTCACCGGTTTCAGAAAACGTAGGAAAGTTTAGGAGTTCGCCGATCTCTTCCAGTTCGCCAGAGTTGGCTTTGACGATACTTGCGACCCGGCAGCTCTCGTCGATGATCTCCGCTGAGTAACCTTTTACTTTGTCGGTGGTGTTCTGGCGGAGATTGACGTCGTAGAGGCGCTGACCTTCGATCTTTGATACAAAGTCGCGGATGACTTTGCCGGAGCCCGAAGACCGCTGCGCAAGGCTGCCGAAGGCGACGGCGTTGCACTGCGTGGCGAGTTCGTCGAGAGCGGCGTCGGCGTCCAGATGGTCCCAGGCCTGATCCTTGGCGATCTCGAATCCAGCTTCGCCCCGGCTGACGAAGACTTTAGCGATGCCCGTTGGATATTTCGCGTTGACCGAGATGTGCGCTGGGCTCATGCCGGCATCTGTGACTGCTTTCAGGATGTGCCTGCCCCAGTCGTCATCGCCGACGGCGCTAACGACCTCACAATGTCCGCGCCCGTTGGCCGTCAGCAACTGGTGGGCCTGGAAGGCGACGTTGAAGGGCGCGCCGCCCAAAGTGGCGGTGCCGTCGCTGAAGATGTCCATAAGGATTTCGCCGATGCCGACGATGCGTGTCGCGGTGTTCATGTATCGCTCCGGGTGCGCTTCCTCGACAATGCTATGGCATGAAAGTATAGATGCAATGACAAATCATCGTCACCGTAAACATCGTTTAGACCGCTTGAGAAAGTAGTGCACCCGCATGGGTAAACGCTCGCTCCCTTTCTACTTTGTGATTGGCAATGCAGCCGCGGCAGCCGCCCAGGCCGTTGCTCTTCATCCGCTTCCTTCGTTGAATGTGGCCAGAACTGGCTTGTCGATTGAGCGCCGCGTGCAGGCAGGGCAGCCATTTACGGTTGCGGGTCCGCAAGGCGTGGTGCTGGGCCAGCAAGAAGGCACGTTTGAGGCTTGGGTGCTGCCGGTGAAGTTGCTGAGCCACTTCTCGCTGAGGGCGCAGGTGGAAGGGTACGCGGTGCCGATTGAACTGAACCCGGACGCGGCTTCCATCCACGTGTATCCAGACCGCACGGTGATTACGTACGCGCACATCGCGCTGACAGTGCGGCAGACAATGTTTGCGCCAGACCACAGCCCCGCAGGGACGGGCGCGGTGGTGCTGTTTGAAATCGATGCGGTAAAGCCGGTCGACTTGACCTTCAGCTTTACGCCGGAGATGAAGCCGATGTGGCCGAAGGCCAGCCCGGGGAGCCTCTCCGCCGAGTGGGACGCTAAGGGTGGGACATATATTCTGCACACGGACTACTCGGATTTTGCCGGGGCCGTGACGATTCCGACAGCCGAGCCAGGCATCATGGCGCCCTATCAGGAAAAGCCGCAGACACATCCGCTGGAGTTGAAACTGCACTACGATCCAAAGCGGGATGCAGGCAAGATCTATCCGCTTTTGATGGCCATGGGCCAGACCGCGGCTACCGCGTCCAATGCGGCGCTCGAAAAACAGCTGGCGCAGCTGAATGAAAGCTTGCCGTCACTCTATGCGGCACATGCTTCGAAGTTCGACAAGATGCTTGCCGATATCACTTCAATCGAGACACCGGACCGTGAATTCAACGATGCGTTTCGCTGGGCTGAAGTGTCGATTGAACAACTTCAGGCTACGACTAACCCGGGAGATGAGACGGGGCTCGTAGCTGGTTATTTCTCTTCAGGCGACTCTTCGCGGCCAGGCTTTGGTTGGTACTTCGGGCGAGACACGCTCTACACGCTGTACGCCGTGAATGGCATGGGCGACTTTGGCCTTACGCGCACGGCACTTGACTTCTTGATTCGCCGGCAGCGCGAAGACGGCAAGATCATGCACGAATACTCGCAGACCGCAGGGTCGATAGACTGGAAGAGCCTACCTTATATGTATGCGGCGGCGGATGCGACCCCTCTGTTTCTGACCGCGATGCTGGACTACGTGCAGGCTAGCGGTGATGTTGCTTATTTGCGGACTCATCGCGAGGTGGTGGAGAAGGCCTGGGCGTTCGAGACGTCGCATGACTCGGATAACGACGGTATTTATGACAACTCGCAGGGGACGGGTTGGGTGGAAAGTTGGCCCGGGGGCCAGCCGCATCAGGAGATTTATCTGGCGCTGCTGGATCAGCAGGCGTCCACGGCAATGGCTAAACTAGCCGCCTTCCTGGGGGATCAGGCTATGGCTCGAAGTGCGGCGGCACGGGCTGCAAAGGTGGCGAGCACGATTGAAGCAGAGTACTTTGTGCCAGGCACCGGGGAGTACGCCTTCAGCCACAACGCCGATGGATCGCTGGACAAGGCGGCAACGATTTATCCGGCGCTGGCGTGGTTCAGCGCGGGTGGGATGGGTTTGGCGCATGCAGACAAGAGCCTGCGACGTTGGGATTCGCATGACTTTTCTACGGACTGGGGATCGCGAGACGTTGCGGAGACAGAGTCGTTCTTCGATTCGATGAGCTATCACCAGGGGTCGGTGTGGCCGCTGTTTACCGGCTGGGCTGCGCTGGCCGACTACCGCACCGGGCGGAATCTCTCAGGGTACGCCCACCTGATGCAGAATGCGGACCAAACGACGACGCAGGACCTGGGGGCCGTGACCGAGTTGCTTTCGGGGGTATTCTTTGTACCGTTTGGTCGAAGCACAAGCCACCAGCTCTGGTCTTCAGCGATGGTGATTACGCCTGCAATGCGCGGGCTTTTCGGAATCACAGTGGATGGGGGGGCGGGTAGGGTGGATGGGGGGGCGGGTAGGGTGGATGTGGAGCCTCGGCTGCCGGCGGAGTGGGCGGAGGCAGAGGTCAGGAGGGTGCATGTCGGGGAGTCCGTCTGCTCGCTGGCATACAAGCGGGAGGGTGGGACGATGGTGGTGCGGGTGACTACGCTATCCGGGCCTGCGGTGCATCTGGGGAGTGGGGCAGTTGGGGCTCGGGTGGCGGGTGATGTAGTGCAGGTGCCACTGCCTGGTGTGGAGGTGGGGCTTGGGCATGGATTGCCGGATCCAGGTTCGCGGACACGGCAGACGAAGGTCCTGGCGCAGGAGTACCAGGGGCGCTCCTTGCGGCTGGAGCTGGAGGGTGAGGGGGGAAGTTCAGTGCGGATGGCCGTTCGGCGTAACGGGGGAAAGGGCACTCTGGTGGCCACGGGAGGGGCTTTAAGTGGGGTTGGGGCGGATGGGTTGATGCGGCTTGAGGTCAGCTTTCCGTTTGGTGCGGGGTATCAGGGCAAGACAGTTGTATTGAGCTGGTGACCTACCCCCTACCCCCCCGAATAGGTCCAAAGTCTTCATTCGGTTGATGTTAGGTCTGGACCTCTGTTTGGGCTGATGAGGTGGGAGCAAATAAAGAGAGGCCCTTACGGGCCTCCCTTTTGTAAAGCAATGCAACGTTTCTAGAACTGGACGCGTGCGGAGAACTGCAGTTGTCTGGGTAGCGTAGAGCCGTTGACACCGGGGCCACTGGTGATTGATCCGCCCGACTGAATGTTGCCATCCGGGGTGCCGTAGTTGGTGTGGTTGAAGGCGTTATAGGCATCCATTCTCAGCTGGGCTGTATAGTGCTCGCGGAAGGTGAAGTCCTTTTGCACTGCCATGTCAGCGTTGAAGAAGTGAGGCCCGAAGCGGCTGTTACGCCCTGAGGTTCCCACCTGATCAAGTGCTGGCGCAGCGAACGGCGTGTTCATGAGCCCACTTCCTGGTTGACCCACTGCGTCTTTGGCATAAGCCTTGAAGAACCGCACACCGGTTGCCGCATTGCCAGTAAATTTCATTGGCAAAGCTCCAGGATTTCCGTTTACGTAGTTGATGGAATTATTGCTTGGCAGCTTGCTTCCGCAAGAATCGCATCCGAGGGTGAACGGCAAGCCGCTCGAGTAAGTGACGATAGGGCTGATCTGGAACCCGCCAACGAGTTGTTGAATGAATCCGTTCGCGTGGGAGAGGAACTGGCGGTTGTGACCAAAGGGTAGATCAAACAAACCGTACGCCACGAGCTGCTGTTCGCGGATCGAGTCGCTGCGGCCCTTGCCGTACTGTTTGTTGAAGGTAGCTAAAGTGCTGTTGAAGTCAAACGCACGCTGCCAGGCATAGTTTGCGTTGAACGAGATACCATGCGTGAAGGTCTTCGCGATTCCGGCCTGCAACGCATTGTAGTGAGTGTCCTGGTCATCACCGTAGTAACCGATGCCCTGGTTCCAACCGCATGAGCCGGCCAGAACACCCGCGGGAGTTTTGTATGTCGGATCTGCGCAGGCTGCGAGCTTGCCCCCATAGTAGCGACGGAGGTAGTCCTGGTTATTGGTTCCGCCATTGCTGGAGATACCGGTTACGCCGAGAGGCAACAAGTTGCTGGGAACACCGCTCTTGTCCGATGAGGCAACCGCGTTGTCAAAGTGAAGCGCCGCACCGGTGATGCTGTAGGAAGCGGGCAGGAAGATTGCAGACTCGTTGGGGTTGGTGTTGTTGCCATCGCCGGCCGAAAGGGTGTGGGTGCCTTTATTGCCAACATAAGCAATCGTGAAGGAGAGCGTGGGGGTAACTGACTGTTGGATGCTGAGGTTCCAGGCATCCAGTGTGGGGAGCCGAAGGGTGGTGGGCCGGGACCTGGACTGCACAAGCGAGCCGGGATTAGGCAGCAAGCCGTTTGCGGGAACTGTCACAAAGGTGGCTGGCGGTGGGCCCTGGGCTAGGTTGAAAGCAAAGCCCTGACCACCGGAGTTGTTGACTGACTGGTTGGACAGAACTGGGAGGTTTTGTGTGGAGACGTGACCGAAGACTGAACCAAAAACTCCAAGATCAAAGCTCCGTCCGTAGCCTGCGCGAATGACTGTCTTCGGGGTTGCTGCGTACGCAATTCCGAGTCGGGGCTGATATGAGTTCTTCTGGAACTTCTGATTCATGTTGCTTTGAATCGGACCCACACCGGCAACCTGGATGTAGCCGGTTGCAAGATTGAGGAGACCGCCCTGACCCTTTTGATTGATGGACTCAGGCGAGTAGTACTCAAAGCGCAGACCGTAGTTGAGGGTGAGCTTTTGGGTGGCGCGCCAGGTGTCCTGAACGTAACCGAAGTCGCGCTTCTGAAACTCCTTGGCGTCAGTGGAGGTGCTGGCGTAGCGCTGGAAACTGGTGACCTGTCCCAGAACAAAAGTTGCCAGCCCGATACCGCCGATGTTGTTTCCATTTGAAGTCGCGGAGGCTCCGAAGTTGTTGTTTCCGGTGCGGTCGTTATCGCTTGGCACCCGAAGGTTGCGAGCATAGCGAAGGTCTGCGCCGATCTTGATGCTGTGGTTGCCTAATGTCTTGGTGAGGTTATTGACAAGCTGGAACTGATCCTCGTTTTCCTTAAGAGGGCAGTTGCAACGTGCGATACCCAGACCTTGACCGTACTTGGCGCCTAAACCACTGCTCCCTACATCGTCGATAGAGAAAGCGGGTGCGCCGCTGGTGGAGGGAGTGCCCAGGTTTTCACCGGGGATGCCCAGAGACGTTGCGTAATCAATACCTGCGTTGTACTTCTGATTGTTGATGTTGTAGCGGTAGTAACCGACCCGCGTATCCAACACGAGCTTGGGATTGAAGACGAAGTCCGAACCAATAGCGACACTGGTGTTGTGGCCCTTTGAATCGCCGCCAAAACCGTCGAGACCGAGGCCAGAACCGCCGGCGGCGCCGAAGAGCGTTTTGCCGTTCAGAACGTCCGTAAAGCGGCTGTACCGTCCAAAGGTGTGAAACCTTGCTGAAGCCTGATAATCGAGGCGGACGTCATACTGATTGGAGTTGAAGGTTCCCTGGCCGCTGCCAGAGTAGTTACCCGACAAGCCAGAGGCTACGGAGGAATCCGTTGTGTTCGGCGCGTAGGAAGACAGATTTTTGATCAAAGCCAGGGCAGGAAGGGAGAGTTCCGACGTTGGGATGACGTTGCCAGCATAGGGCACAGGTGCGGCGCCACCAACCGACTTTTGGTAAATTATGCCAGAGGGTCCGAGTTGCTTGGCGTATTCGCTGAAATCGCATCCGCCGATACCGCTTGGACCGACCTTTCCGAGGCAGGTGGAAGTTAGCAGGGCGGTGGGTACGGTCTGGAGTTGCGAGATGCCGACGGTCTGCCGGACACCCTGATAATCGGCGAAGAAGAAAGCCTTGTCTCTGAAGATGGGTCCGCCGATGGATCCGCCGAACTGGTTGCGTACCGCGTCGGGGAATACGCTTCCCTTCTTCTCTTTGAAGGAGTCGCGTGCCCTGTTGGCGCTTGACTGGCGATAGTCAAACCCTGAACCGTGGAACTGGTTCGAACCCGACTTGGTCTGAGCCGTAACGACCGAGGAGACAGCCTTGCCGAACTCGGCGTCGTAGTTCTGCGTGGTGATCTTCGACTCGGACAATGAATCAATATTTGGGTTGATGACGATGATACCGAGGATGGGGTCCTGGTTATCCGTGCCGTCAAGCTCAAAGGCGGTTCCGCCGAAGGCCTGGCCGTCGACTTGAATCTGCTGGGAACCCTGGGGGTTCTCGCTGGCAGCATGGCTCCAGCCGAGTTTCTGCGCGCCCGGGAGAAGGAGTTGCAGGTTGGTAAAGTTGCGATCGCCGATGGGGAGATCCTGAATCTCCCGGGCACCGAAGACGGTTGCGACGTCGGCGCGATCCGTCTTCAGCTGGGCGACGGTGTCTGCATTGACTTCAACGGTCTGGTCGGAGCCGCCGAGTTGCAGCGCGGCTTCCAGTTTGCGCGAGGTGTCGGCCGAGACGACGAGGTTCTGAGTCTCGTAGGTCTTGAAGCCGGTGAAATTAATTTTGACGTTGTATGCGTCGGGGATCAAGTGGTCAGCGGTGAACTCGCCGCTTCCATTGGTCTGCACGGAGACCGAGGTTCCTTTGGCAGCGTCTGTTACGACGACGGTGGCACCCGGAATAACGGCTCCGCTTGCGTCGACAACGGTACCGAAGATCGATCCGTATACCGCCTGCCCAAAGCTGCTGGGAGCCGCCGCCAGCAGCATGGCTGCAAGCATTGGCACCTTGAGTCTGTTGGTGAATTTCATTTGGTCTTCCTCCTGAAGTGTTGCGAAACATTGCTTCGTCCCGGTACTAACCAGTGTTTATCCGGGTCTCATCGTTACTGCAGGCATCCGGTCTTGCGGGTGCGTGTGGGCGTTAGCAAGTTTTGCTCCGCCGAATTGCTTCTACAGTGAACGTTGGCAAAGCTACGTGACCAGCTACAAAGAAGTCAATAGGAAAACATATACATTCGGACTAAAGAATGCAGACAAATGACATAGCATTCTCCAAAGTTTCGCGGACGGTACAATTTCGGTCATGTTCTCTCTGCTGCATGCGGTCAG
>JAYVDT010000625.1:0-2505 GCA_043749265.1 Rhodanobacteraceae bacterium
ATTGAAAACATGAAGAAGCAGGCCACCCGCTTTGGTGCCGAACTGCGCATGGCTCATCTGGACGCGATCGACTTCAAGTCGCGCCCAATCAAGCTCACCATGGGGAAAGAAGTTGTCCACACGCGCACGCTGATTATTGCGTCCGGCGCGAGCGCACGCTGGCTCAATCTTCCGTCCGAGCAGGCGCTCATCGGCCACGGCGTCAGTTCCTGCGCCACCTGCGACGGATTCTTCACGTCCGGCAAAGAGATCGCCGTCATCGGCGGCGGTGACAGCGCCATGGAAGAAGCGTTGTTTCTCACGCGCTTCGCTACCAAGGTCACGCTCATTAACCGCACGGACAAGTTCCGCGCTTCGCCGATCATGCTGGAGCGTGCCAAAACACATCCTTCCATCGAATTCCGAAACAGCACCGTGGTTGAAGAAGTTCTCGGAGTGGAAGAAAAGGAAGTCAAGGGGCTGCTCCTGCGCAATACCGTTACCGGTGTGCAAGAGACCCTCCCCGTCTCCTTCATGTTCCTCGGTATCGGCCACATTCCCAACGCGCAAGCGTTCAAAGGGTTGATCGATCTTGATGAGGATGCCTACATCGTGGCCAAGGACGATGTGTACTGCACGCTCAACGGAGAAGTGTTGCCGGGTATTTATGTCTGCGGCGATATTAAAGACCGCAAGTATCGCCAGGCAGTTACCGCCGCGGGTTCAGGCTGCATGGCTGCACTTGAAGTGGAAAGGTACCTCGAAGAAAAAGGGCGCTGAAAGGCTGTTCCAAGTATCTTGCTGAGGCGTAAGCCGTGTGGTAACAGCAAGATACTCCCCTGTGCGGCGCGCTCTGCTTGCCGGTTCTTTCTTCCCGCGTCGCCGATGTATCAATACTCTGCAAGACTCCGCAACTCCTGGCTATTTCCAGCGTCTACAACAATCAGTCCCCTTGATTTGAAATACGCTTCACTGGAGTTGATTTGCATCTTTTTCCTGCCATCGCCCTCTGCCTGGCCAGCGTCTCCGCTGCATGCCAGCAACCTGGAAGCAACCTTGCCGAGCAGGCTCAGACCGTCCCTGCACAAAGCCTGCCGGACGCCCCGGCGCAGGCTACGCAGCCAGCCGCCATACCGCCTGTGTTTGCGGGCCCTGCTTACTCGACCTACCCATCAGGCGCACAGCAGCATTCCTCAAAAGTTGATAAATCGGACGACCTACCCGTGAAGGCACTCGATCTCGACGAAAATGGCGACCCGATCGACCTGAACCGCCAACAACCTCGGCGCATCCTTGGATTCATGCCAAACTTTCGTACTGTTTCGGCTGGATCGAAGCCACACCCCCCCGGCTGGAAATACAACTTCGGCGTCGCGACGCGTCAGTCCTTTGACTATTCCTCGTTTATCTTTCTCGGTCTAACCAGTATCTCCGCCGAGGGACTCGACGAGCATCCGAAGCTGGGCAAAGGCGTCAAGGGGATGTACGAGTACACGTGGCGCGGTTTCCTCGACAAGACGGACGGCACCTATCTGGGCGCATGGCTCCTGCCCAGTCTTCTGCATGAAGACACGCGCTACTATCCGATGGGCTATGGCCACAGCATCCCAATCCGAGCCTTGTATGTGGTAAGCCGTCAAGCTGTGGCGCGCACCTACGGTGGGCAACAGACGCCGAACATCGCGGGTCTTGGCGGAAAAGTGCTGACGCAGGTGATCTCGCGCAACTACTATCCCGCTGGCACCTCGGACTTTAGCGCACTCGCAGAAAAGTTCGCGTATGCGGCCATGCGCGACGTCATCTTCTCGTCTATCCGCGAGTTCTACCCCGACATCGCCGCACACTTTATCCGCAAACATCGCGAGAATCTGTACCGCGAGCGGGCAGCCTTGCAGCCCGTCAATCCTTAGTTCGGCGTCGTTCGCTTATAGTCGCGCAAGCGTCTAGCATCAACTCATATGTCAATTGCTGAAAACCTGAGCCGCATCCGCGCCGAGATGAACGAAGCATGCAACCAGGCTGGGCGCGCTCCCGCTGATGTCGCCCTGATGGCCGTAAGCAAGATGCATCCGGTCGAGATGCTGCTCGAGGCTTACAACGCCGAACAGCGGTTGTTTGGCGAGAACCGGGTGCAGGAGTGGCAGACCAAGGCCGAAGCGGCTGCGGCTCTGCCCGGTCTCGAGATACACCTGATCGGCCCGCTGCAATCGAACAAGACCTCTTCAGCGGCTAAACTGTTTCACGCCATCGACACGGTTGATTCCTTCAGAATTGCGACGCGTCTCAATGATGCAGCCGGCCCTCTCGGCAAGATTCTCCCCATTTACATTGAGGTCAAGCTTTCGCCGGAGGAGTCCAAGCACGGTCTGCAGCCAGAAGCGCTGCCGGCTTTGCTTGAAGCGCTCCGGCCTCTGCAATTCATCCAACCGATTGGCCTGATGACGGTCCCACCCTGGCCCGCGGACGTCGCCAACGCGGGCAATGAGGCGCGACCTTACTTCCAGCATCTGCGTAAGCTGCGCGATG
>JAYVDT010000626.1:0-2503 GCA_043749265.1 Rhodanobacteraceae bacterium
AGATTGATCAGCTCGAAATAAAAGCTGAACGCGCGCACAATCTGATACGCGTTCGCGGGGTCAGCCGCTTGGTCCTGCAGATTGGGGAACGCAGCTGAATTGTCTTCGCGCCGCGCAATCGCAGACTGTCGCAATGCCTCCACAGCCTCGTAAACGCCGGGTGCGGCCTGCTCGCGCAGCACAGTTCCAAGCAACATCCCAAGCGAACGAACATCGCGGCGCAGGGGCGCGGATTTGAGGTCACCCGTGGGGGCGAGCAGCTCTTGCAGGCGCTGGGGCCACGAGGCCGGAAGCCAAAGGGACGACATAGGTGATTATCCCACCGGCAATAACGCCTGCATATCACGAACCTCCAGCACCTTCACCGGAGAGCCCCGTTTGGCTACTGCAAGCATCGCCTTGCCGATCTCTTCCGTAGTCAGAATCACCTTGGGAAACAGCCACCGCAGCAGCGGAATCACCGGGCCGGTCAGCGAGTAAATCGCCTGATACAGCGCCGTCTTGGACCGGATCCCATGCAACGGCTGAATGAACCCCGGACGAAACATATACGCGGATTTAAACGGCAGGCGCAGCAGCGCGTTCTCGGTCTTGCCCTTCACCCGCGCCCACATGGTCCTGCCCTTCTCGCTGGAATCCGTACCCTGACCCGACACGTAAACGAATGTCATCTGCGGGTTCATGCGGACCAGCGACTGCGCCGCAGCCATCGTCAGCCCGTACGTCACGCGTTCATAGTCCGGCTCTTTCATGCCCGCCGAAGAAACGCCCAGGCAGAAGAAGCACGCATCGTACCCCGCAAGCTCCCGCTCCACGCCCGAGTAATTAAACATGTTCGGCGGCACCAACTCGCGAACCTTGGCATCGGTCGTCCCCGTAGCCGATCTCCCTACCGTCAGGGTCGCGTTCACGTCAGGATCAAGCAGACACTCCCGCAGCACACCCTGCCCCACCATACCGGTCGCACCAAAAAGAATCACTCTCATCGCACGCTCCTTACGGCTGCACATTCTCGATCTTGGTCGCCTTACTGCCGGAGAACGTTATCCGCACCGGCTTGTCCTGGTTGTCGTAGATCACCGTCCGCTCGCCGATCCTGTCGCCATGCGGATCGCTCACCTGGCCCAGCGCTGTCTGCGCCTCCCGCTCAGTCATCCCCACAATCGCCCTGTGTTCATCGACAGCCTTCCAGATCTCCGGCCCCCAGTGTGCAAACAACACATGCGGATCGTCATAGAAGAAAATCTGGTCCGTCGAGAACGTGTAATCCGCACCCTGCTTCGTGCCCACCGGCACCGCATATTCCTTCGCCGGATCCTTGTCGTTCGGTTTCGTAAAGATGACGAAGACCTGCTTGTCGCCCGGCGGAATCCGGTTGTACCGATCCTTCGCCGCCACCTGCTCCACCGCGTCTTTCACCAGCACTTTCTCCGTGCTCAGCAGCATTCCGACGCTATGCCCAAAGTCGATCGAGTGGCCGTTGTAAGGGTAGTAAACCATCTGGCCGCCAGCGCTGATCCACAGCGTGCGGCCCTTCAAATCCTTCGCGTCCTTGAACGTCATCGGATGCTCGCTCTTTACGAACACGAGGTCATCGGGATCGCTCTTATATTCCACCTTCTTGACTGGCGCATCGCCTTCTGCGTTCTTGTGGTGAATCCAAAGAACCTCGCCACCCGCTGCAAGAAGCAACACCAGCAATCCACCCAGACTCCACTTCAATCCGCTGCTCGCCATCGATACACCCCTCTCACCGGCATTCTACCTACTGCGGAAGGGCTGCGGTGATGTCTAATCGATCGGCTCGGCCATCGCCAGTTCCTGCTCTGCCTCAATCAGGCTCTCTGCAGTCAATTGATTCGCACGCCTCAACGCTGGAAACGCTACCGCCGCCATCACCGTCACGGCCAGGGAAGCTACACCTCCGAATACGACCGCCGGAACCGCACCCCACCAATGCGCCGTCAAACCGCTTTCAAACTCGCCAAACTCATTGGACGCGCCGATGAACAGCCAGTTCACAGCGCTCACCCGGCCACGCATCTCTTCCGGCGTCGCAAGTTGCAGCACACTGGATCGGATCACCACGCTGACCATATCGCTCGCGCCCACCAGCAGGAGTGCGATCATGCTGACCCATAGGTGCCGGCTCAGCCCGAACAACACCGTCGCCGCACCAAAGATGCCAACGCACACCAGCATCGTCTTGCCCGCCCGCCGTCTGATCGGCCGCAGAATCAGCGTCAAGCTCACCGCAAGCGCGCCCAGACTCGGCATCGCACGCAGCAACCCCAGTCCCTTGGGTCCGGCATGCAGCACGTCATGTGCAAAGATTGGCATCAACGCGACGGCCCCACCCAGCAGCACCGCAAATAAATCCAGCGAGATCGACCCCAACAACAGCCGCGTCTGCGCAACGTACTTCAATCCCGCAAGCACGGTGCTTAGTTCGAACCCGCGCTTCTTATCCGTCACAGGGCGTGCGCGAATCGCCGCAACGAGC
>JAYVDT010000627.1:0-2500 GCA_043749265.1 Rhodanobacteraceae bacterium
CCGTTCTTCAGCGCGCCGGGTCCCACTACGTTGTCTCCCACCTTGATGTCGGCCAGCGTAATACTCTCGCCGCCCGCGCTGGGTGCCGTCGGCGTTGCGCTTGCGCCGCTGGGATTCATCAGCATCTGCATGCCGCGGCCAGCTTTCTTGAAGGACGTACCTTCATCGACCTCAATAACCTGGCTGACGCCGTCCGCGCGCAGTACGGTCAGCCTCAGTTCGTCGATGGAGGTTACTTTGCCGGCAATAAAGGTCTTGCCCATGGCTTCGCGGGCTTTCTTGATCTGTTCGGCGTCCATGACACCGATGAAAAGGGCGTGGACGGTCTTGTTGGGTGTGTCGATCTCGCCCACGGCGCCGACCGCGTCGCCGATGTGGACGTCTGCAAACTTGATAGGATCGCGACCCTTTGTGAGTCGCGTGTTGGGATTGATCGAAATCTCGTATGCCTCGCCGGCCTCCGTCTTGACGGTCAGGCGTCCAGCCATGACGGCGGTTACGGTGCCGCGCACCATGCGGCCCATTCCCGCGAAGGCGGGTTCGCCCTCTTGTGAGAAAGCTGGGCTGCTTGAGAAAAACAAGGTAGTAGCAGCAAGGAGCGAAGTTGCGATGCGTAGCCGAAGCGAAGGTAGAGCGTTCATGTCAGTCTTTCAATCCACACTATAGCGATACCAGTACAGACGTGGTCCCCATAGGAAAGTCTCGGTAACCGGACAAATCGACTGGACCGGACAGCGCAGAGCCTACGTTAGACTGGGGCCATGCATGACGTAGCCAACGCCCACTCCGAGCATCACTTTGAATCCACAGAGACGGTTCGGGATATCGTCATCGGACTGTCCGATGGCTTGACCGTGCCGTTTGCGCTCGCTGCAGGCCTGTCGGGCGCGGTGTCTACCCATCTGGTTGTCGTGGCAGGTCTTGCAGAAATTGCGGCGGGATCGATCGCCATGGGGTTGGGTGGGTACCTCGCGGCACGGGGAGACGCCGAGCACTACGCCTCGGAGTTGAAGCGGGAGCAGATAGAGGTCGTGACGCGTCCGCAGGATGAAGCCGAGGAGATCTACGAGATCTTTCAGCAATATTCGGTCTCGCGGGAGGCCGCTACCCCGGTGCTGGAGGCGCTTCAGAAGAATCCAGAGGCGTACGTCAACTTCATGATGCGATTGGAGCTTGGGCTGGAACTGCCGGCGGCCAATCGTGCGCATCGGTCCGCGCTTACCATCGCGTTCAGCTACGTGGCCGGAGGCTTCGTGCCGCTGCTGCCTTACATGCTGGTTGCTGATAATGCAACCGCTCTCAAGTACAGCGTCGTGATTACGCTCATTGCGCTGGCGGCTTTCGGGGCAATCAAAGGCCGGCTGGTAGGGACTGGCGCGCTGCGTAGCGCCATCCAGACGACGCTGATTGGCGGGGCTGCTGCCGCTGCTGCCTATGGTCTGGCGAAGCTGCTGAATAAGGCCTGAGCCAGTTATTTTGTAATGACAACTTCCAGGTACTCGCTGGGCACCACCATGGTGCCCTCGTCCGCGCGGTTCAGGGAACCCACCAGGGCAAGCAGATCGGTTGTCAGGTCGGCCTGACCCTCGGTGTTGAGCGCCGCGAACGTCTTGTTCATCGGGCCGTAGTACGTCTTGAACATGTTGAGCCAATGCTCCGGCGAGGGTGAGCGGAAGACGAAGAACCGGGGAGTAATCTCCACCCTGACCTCCGAACCGAAGAGTTCTCGCAGCCTGGCCTCTGTGCCCCACGCAGATGGCGGCTTCAGTCCCGCGGTCGGTGGGATGTACTTGCCGATGCACTTGAATATCTGGCCTACGAAACCCGCCGGCGTCCAGTTTGCCAGCGCGATCTTGCCGCCGGGCCGGCACACGCGCAGCATCTCGGATGCGGCGCGGGCCTGGTTCGGGGCGAACATTACGCCGACGCTTGAGAGCACCGCGTCGAAGGCATCGTTATCGAATGGCAGATTCTCAGCGTCAGCCTCCTGGAAGTCAATGCGGTATCCATCCGCAGCGGCTCGCAGGCGGCCGCGGTCCAGAAGTGCCGGAACGTAGTCAGTTGACGTCACCCGGCAGCCTCTGCGAGCCGCAGCCAGCGACGAATTGCCGTTTCCTGCTGCCACGTCCAGCACGCGCCAACCGCTGCGCAGGTCCGCCGCCTCGCACAGCAGCTCTGCCATCAGCACCAGCGTCGTGCCTACTACGGCATAGTCACCGCTCGCCCAGGCGGCCTGTTGTTTGGCCTTGATGGCGTTGAAATCGACCGAAGGGACGGAAGGGGGAAGGGAGATGGAAGGAACTTCGCTCATCGTCAGCACCTCATCAGGCGTAGGCCGCTATGCGCGTCTCTCGCCGGTTGAATCAGTTTTGTCCAACGGGAACCCAAACCAGAGTATACGGACGCTACGTTTTCACCAAGCTAAAAAATGGGGCTTTCATTTTCTTCTGGCGGCTTTTTTTGTAACCTCAATGTGTCTGTGCCGTCCATACTGTTGGTC
>JAYVDT010000628.1:0-2494 GCA_043749265.1 Rhodanobacteraceae bacterium
GCAAGATAGATACGATTGCGCAGGTCAAAGCGTTCATTCGCACGCGTGACGAAGCGAATAATTACATCCACACCGGCGGCCTGCGTCGGACGCAACTCCACCGTTGGTTTTGAGGTAAATTGGCTTAAGCCATTCTTGCCGGTAGCGCTCTTCCACTCCAGTTCTGCCTGTTCGGAGTTCGTTGCGGTCTCCGCTTCCACCGCGGCCTGCATCTTCTTCACAACTTCATACGCGTCCACAGTTGCAGGTACGTTGAGTTTGATCTCGTCCCACATCCACTGGCCGTGCGTCGAGAAGTTGAAGTACCTGCCGCGAATTGCGTAGCTGTTCGTAAACCGCACCTTGCGTCCTGTTGGATGTCCGCTGGAGGTCCAGTTGCCCGTTTCCAGCAGTGTTGTCCGGAACAGACCGATTTCCGCAACTTCGCCGCCAACCCCGTCAATCTCAACCCAGTCGCTGACGCGAACACCATTTCTGCCCATGAGCACAAACCACCCGCAAAACGCGAGAATATAGTCCTGAAACACCACCGTAAGGCCCGCAGTGGCAAGACCGAGAATGGTCGGCATCTGCTGCGGAACGCCAAAGATGACGAGCAGCACGCCAATCAATCCGATACCCTCAGCCCCTAGTAACAGCAATGTTTCGAGCGTTCGCGTGCGCCGCGCATCGGTTTTCAACTGTCGCAAGGCAAACCGACCCAACATCCCCATCATTGCCGCAAACAGCACGATTGTCGCGATCCAAGCAAACGATTCCAACACCAGGTGGGACACGAGCCTATGCTGCGTCCACACCTGCTTTTCCCACTGCGTGTAGGTGGCTGCAAGCTGGCGTTCCGTCGCGATGCGATCATCCAGAATGCTCATCAACACACGCTGATTCGCCATCATCTTCAGTTTTGCGACACGCGCGCTGCCGCCCCCCGTATCGCCTGCGGCACCAGCGGCCCGGTTTTTCTTTTCCAGGTCCCCGTGCTGACTCTCCAGAGACCTGGCTTCATCCTCCGCCTGTTGCCGGGCCTGTGCAATCAACTTCGAACGGCTGCGCTGCTCGAACCACGCAGACGCTCGTCCATACAGAGTGGAGTAGCGATTTTCATTCACGACCGCCGGCTCCTTGACCTGACTCTCGATTTTCTTCATCGCAGCTTCGCGGGTAGCGAGTTCCTGCTGAATCTGCCCCCGCTGGTCGCCGCTCTCCCGCGCCAGGTCGCTTGTGGCGTCGATAAGTTCATCCGAGTCCAGGCCCCGTTGAGCCTTCGCGATATCTAAGTCATCACCGTCCGCCGAAGCTATCCCAGAGGTTTTTGCTGTTGCTTCCAGCACATCGACCTTCGCCTGATCGTCCTTGACCATTTGCTTCAACTCTTCTACTCGCTGAGCGGTGCGTTCAGCGTCGCCGGACAGCGTCCGCTGCACCATGGAAGCCTGTCGCAATGCCATCGCAAAAGCTTGATCCACTTCATGATCCGCAAGTCGCTCAGCCGCCTGTGCAAAGCTCTGTTCTTCCACCGATACCGCCAGGCCAACAAGCGTCTGCGCCGTGCGATATGGCCTCTGGTCCACCAAGCCAGTCTGTCCCGCCGCACCCTTCCGCAGGAAGGCAAGCTGCTCCATGGAGCCACGCGTCCAATAAAGAATTGCCAACAAAACGACGAGCACCGTCGCCGGGATAACAATCACAAGCCTGCGAAAATCCTTCATTCACTTCTCCCGGTCCGTAAGACAACCTATCCTCGACTTAGACGCCTCATAGGCCAGCATGCGGCGATCGCACAGCTCCAGACTATCGTTTCCGCACTTTTCAACTTCCATCACGCGGCTTTACCCTGTCATAAGTTGCGGTAACCTAATAGCTGCCGCAACTTGCATCTAAGGTTTCAGTATCTTTCGCACGTCAAAGGATTTCATGCAGATCGCGTCCGTCGGCACCGCCTTTCCCCCTTACCGCTACACTCAGACAGAGATCGCCAATGTCCTTGTAGAACGCTGGCGCGATAAGCTCCCAGAACCTCGCCTCCTCACGCGCCTCCACGCAAATTGCGGCGTAGACACTCGCTACTTCGTTCTTCCCATTGAAAAATATCCAGACCTGCATGGCTTCAAGCAGACCAACGACGAGTGGATCACCGCCGCCGTAGCCCTCGGCGAAACCGCCATCACCCGCGCTCTCTCGCCCCTCGGCCTCACCCCTGCCGATATCTCCGCCATCTTCTTCGCCAGCGTCACAGGCATCGCAAGCCCCACGATCGATGCCCGCCTAATCAACCTCATGCCCTTCCCCACGCACGTCAAGCGCACGCCAATCTTCGGACTCGGATGCGTCGCTGGTGCCGCGGGCATCGCACGCGCCAGCGACTATGTTCGTGCCTTCCCCAAAGAAATTGTCCTGCTCCTCTCAGTCGAGCTCTGCTCCCTCACCTGGCAGGATGACGACCAGTCCGTCGCCAACCTCATCTCCACCGGCCTCTTCGGCGATGGCTGCGCCGCCG
>JAYVDT010000629.1:0-2493 GCA_043749265.1 Rhodanobacteraceae bacterium
CACCACCGGCCGCCCACGCCTCACAGCCTGGTGGATCCCCGCCAAATCCCCCTCCGCGCCCACGATCCTCTTCCTCCACGACGTCCACGGCTCCCTCTCCGCGACTCTGCCCACACTGCAACTGCTCCACCAGGCCGGCGTCAACATCTTCGCGATCGATTACCGCGGCTTCGGACTCAGCGACCCGCCGCACCCCACCGAAGCGCGCATGTTTGAAGACACGAACGCCGCTCTCGACTACCTCGTCAACACTCGTCACATCCCTGCGCAGACGATCGTTCCCTACGGGCAAGGCCTCGGTACCGTCATGGCGGCACGCTTGTCCAACCAGCACCCCGAGCTTCCCGCCCTTATCATCGACAGCCCGGACCCCGACGCCTTCTCTCGCGTCGTAGACGAGAGCCGCGCCCGCCTGCTTCCCACGCACCTGCTCGTCCGCGAGCGCTTCGACATCGAGTCGGCACTCAAATCCTCAAACCGGCCCAGGCTGCTCCTTACTGACACGCCCTTCGCCGATGAACCGAGCCACCGCAGCCGCGTGGAAGCACTCTACAAAACGCTTGCGGATCCCAAAATTACGGTCAGCATCGGCGGTCCCGATGCCAAAGATGTCTACGTCGAGACCCTTCGTCGGTTCTTGGACCAATACGTCAGTGCTCGACACTGAAACACTGAAAGGCAACCCACGTATGCGTTCTCTCGCAAAGCTCCAGCCCTACGCGCTCATGCTGCTCCGTCTCGCTGTCGGCTTTTCGATGGTTTATCACTCGTGGGGCAAGGTCTATCCCTCGGATGGTCTGCAACACGCGATCCAGCACGGCCACCTGCTCGCCTCCTTTGAGCATTTCAACGATTTTGTTGTATCGCTGGGTCTGCCCCGCTGGCTCGGCTACGTCTCGACTATCACAGAGCTTTTCGGTGGCATCTTCCTCATCCTCGGCCTGCTCAGCCGATTCTGGGCTTTCATGGTCGCAGGAAATATGGTCGTTGCACTCATCAGCGTCAACCGCCACCATGGCTATGCGGGCTCGGAGTACACGCTGGCGATTATCGTCATGGCGTTCATGATCTTTACCGCCGGATCGGGAGCACCTTCGCTTGATCGCAGGTTTGGAATCTCGTGAAGCTTCATAAATAGAAAGAAGTGAAGGCGCCCGGTATCCAGGGCGCCTTACGTATAGGTGGGAATGAATTTGCGGATAGGGGAAGCCGGAACCGAGGGAGTTGAAAGCCCGGCACTTACTTAGTACTCCTAATAAGACGCGGTGTACCGAAATTAGTTGTCCCAGTTGCTGGCTCGTTGCTGTATTCTCTCGTGAAAATCTGGAACGAAAAATTCATAATCGAATGTTTTTTAGCACGGCATTTTCTCAATTTTGCGGACCAAAACTACACAAAATTAAGGAAATCGCCGGGGTTTACCTGCGCACCCGGAAAAATTGCTTCCATATTTCTGGCACCCAGAGTTTTGTAAGCCGCCTCGCCGAGCACACGACGAAAATCAGTCGTAACCGCAAGGTCGCGGCCCTCGTTCAATTGATTGTTATCCAGTCCCGGCCATTTGCCATAAACCTTTCCGCCTTTGACCGATCCGCCCAGGATAAACATCGCATTCGCATGTCCATGATCCGTACCGCCCGTACCATTCTGCCGCGCGGTCCGGCCAAACTCCGACATGGTTACAAGCGTGATATTTTCGACGTCCGCGCCCATGTCTTTCCAGAATGCAGCGATGCCGTTGGCGAACTCTGTCAGGCGATTGGCAAGCTGCCCGGTTGCAGAGCCCTGGTTCTGGTGCGTGTCCCAGCCACCGATATCGGAGAAAGCTGCTTCAACGCCAAGATTCGCCTTCATCAACTGGGCAATCTGCTTCAAGCTGTTGCCAAAAGGCGAATTCGGATAGATCACACCGCTTGCAGGCTGGTACTTTGCCGGATCCGCCGCCTTCAGCATTTTCACGGCTTCAAACGTCTCCTGGCCGGTGCCATGCAGCACAGCGTCAGAGCTCTCGTCATACATCGCCTGGAACGCGTTAGAGATAGATGAGGTCTGTGGCCCCTTGCCGCCAACCGAAAAGTCGGCCAGGTTGGAGACCGCAATCGCCGGAACCTTGCCCTGCAGGGTCCGCGGAACCTGTGACCCCAGGGCCACCGCGCGAAATGCAGAAGGCTTGCCACCCGGTCCATCCGGCGCTGGGCCGTTCCATAACGCGCGATTCAACCATCCATCCTGCGTCGATTTCACACCGGGCGTGCCGCTCTCCATGTAGTCCTGCGCGTCGAAATGCGACCGCGTCGTATCAGTGGAACCAGCAGCGTGAACGATGGCTAGATGTCCCTGTTGAAACAGCGGTTTGAAAGGCGCCATCGCGGGATGCAATCCAAACTGCCCGTCGAGATCGAGCACATCCTTCTGCTGGATCGCGATCGAAGGACGCATGGAGTAGTAATTCTTCTCCTGGTAAGGCACCACGATGTTCAGTCCGTCCGCGGC
>JAYVDT010000630.1:0-2485 GCA_043749265.1 Rhodanobacteraceae bacterium
GCGGGATGGCGGATCTTTGCAAGTGGGCGCAGCTACTTTCCGCAGATCGATGACGTAGAGATTGAGTGCATGCTGGTGCGGGCGCAGGAGATGGCACGCTACGTTGAGCATGGCGCGCTGGATGCAGGGCTGACGGGAAATGACTGGGTACTTGAGAATCAGTCGGATGTTGAGCGTGTGACGTCTCTGACCTACAGCAAGGTGAGCCGCGGGACGGTGAAGTGGGTGCTTGCCGTACCGGAGGATTCGCCGTTTCAGAAGCCGGAAGATCTCGCGGGGAAGATTATCGCGACGGAACTGGTTGAGTTTACAAAACGCTATTTTGCCAGCAAGAACATTCCCGTGACGGTGGAGTTTAGCTGGGGTGCAACGGAAGTCAAGCCACCAACGCTTGCGGATGCGATCGTGGAAGTGACTGAAACGGGATCTTCGCTACGGGCAAATCGGCTGCGTATCATCGAGACACTGATGGAGTCCGAGACGCAGTTGATTGCGAACAAGACGGCGTGGGCGGATGGGTGGAAGCGGGAGAAGATTTCGAATATCTCATTGATGTTGAATGCAGCGATTGCAGCGCAGGGACGCGTGGGCTTGATGCTGAATGTTGCTGAAGCCGATATGACCGCGGTAACGGCGCAGTTGCCGGCGTTGAACTCGCCTACAGTGTCAAAGCTCAGTAGCGGTAATGGATTTGCGCTGAATACGATTTTAAACGAGTCAGAAGTACGCGATGTGATTCCGCGTCTTAGGGCTGCAGGCGCAACGGGGATCGTGGAGTATCCGTTGAGCAAAGTTGTTTTATAACCGAAACACTTACAGATTGGATGAGTGCATGAAGCTGGTGAAGACGTACGGAAGGTCGGCAAGGGTTGCGGGAGAGCTGATCGAGGCAATCGAACGGCGGGGTGCGACCAATACGGCGAAGGTGGAGAACACCGTCGCAAAGATTCTGACGGGTGTGCGGCAAGGTGGGGATAGCGCTCTCATTGACTTTGCCGAGCAGCTCGATGGGCTGAGCAAAGATGATTCCCTGCTGGTTTCGCGGGCCGAGATGGAAGCGGCGTGGGAAGAGACTGCTCCGGAGTTGCGGGCCGCGATGGAAGTTGCACAGGCAAATATTCGTGCGTTTGCCGAGGCGCAGAGACCCGGCGAATGGATGATTTCCCCTGTGGATGGAGTGAAGACGGGGCAGATTGTGAGGCCGCTTGGAAGCGTTGGCTGCTACGTGCCGGGGGGCAGGTATCCGCTGCCAAGTACGCTGCTGATGACGGTTACGCCTGCGCAGGTTGCGGGGGTTCCGCGGATTGTGGTGTGCTCGCCGAAACCTGCAAAAGAGACGATGGCGGCCGGATGGCTGGCCGGGGTGACTGAATTTTATCGTGTGGGAGGAGCGCAGGCTGTGGCTGCCATGGCCTACGGGACCGAGACGATTGGACGCGTAGAGAAGATCGTTGGGCCGGGAAATATTTATGTGACGGCGGCTAAGGCGTCTGTATTGCATGAATGCGGGATCGACATGCAGGCAGGTCCGACAGAGATTGGGATCATGAGTGAGACGGGCGATGCGGCGGGCATTGCGGCCGACCTGGTGGCGCAGGCGGAGCATGATCCGGATGCGCTGGCGGTGTTGGTCACACCGAATGAAGAATTGGCGAAGGCGGTGCTGGCCCAGGTCAAAGTGCAATCGAAGCAAAATGCTACGGCGCGTGAATCGCTGGCCGCACAGGGTGCAATATTTGTTACCAAGACGGTTACAGAAGCGCGGGATCTTACGGATCGGCTGGCTTTTGAGCATTTGACGGTGGATGCAATGAAGGATTTGCAGTGGGTGACGAATGCGGGATCCGTGTTTGTCGGACGGTTTTCGCCGCAGTCGATGGGGGATTATGTGAGCGGCCCAAATCACGTGTTGCCTACGGGGCGGGTGGGTCGGATTCGTGGAGGGCTGAGCGTGATGGATTTTGTGAAGGTGATTACGGTTCAGCAGTACGCAAAGAGGGGCTTGAAAGCGATGGGGCCGCATGCTATCGCGTTGGCCGAGGCTGAGGGTCTGGTAGGGCATGCCGAAAGTGTAAGAGTGAAACTGAGGAGCAAGCGATGAGCGTGATGCCAAGAAAAGCTGTGCTGGCGATGTCGGAGTACCATCCGCCGTTAGCGGGTCGCGATGCATTGCGGCTGGACTTCAATGAGAATACGTTTGCTCCCTCGCCTACCGTGATGGAGCGGATACAAGCGATCACGGCGGAGGGTCTGACAAAATATCCGGAGCGCGACCCGGTGGAGCGGGTGGTCGCCGCAAAGTACGGATTGCAGCCGGACCAGGTGATTCTGACCAATGGAGTGGACGAAGCGATTCACTTGATGTGCGTTGCGTTTCTAGATGCCGGCGATGAGGCGGTGATCTGCACACCCGGCTTTTTTATGTACGACGTTTCGATTGAGATGATGGCGCCGGGCGGTCTGCGGAAAGTGCAATCGGATGAGA
>JAYVDT010000631.1:0-8395 GCA_043749265.1 Rhodanobacteraceae bacterium
AATTGGTGAAGCCGTGATCGACGCGCATAGCCTCGGCAAGGTTGTTTTTTACAACCTCAATTCAACGCTGGTTGGCGCACAGGTTGCAGCGGAAGGCCAGACGGAACTCACAGGCAACTTTGAAACCAAGGCCAAGTTGACGCTCACGGCTCTGGACGTCGCCAAACCGCTGGCTCTGTTCCAGCCCGGCGGGTTCAAGGCGCAAAGCAATATCTCCGGGATTATCGTAGTGAGCGGGCCAGCCCGGACGCCGATAGCGTTGACCGGACAGGCCGCTTTTAACAACTTTGAAGTCACCTCTCAGGACATTACGTTGAAGGCCGCGGAGCCTCTTAAAATCAGCCTCCGCAACGGCGTCGCAACACTGGACCAAGTCCACATCACGGGCCCTGCAACTGACCTGCATGCAAGTGGAACCGCCCAGGTGTTTGGCGCCGTTGATGCCAAGACGAAACAACCCATTGCCATGGGCGGCAAGCTCAACGTCGACGCGAGCGGCAGCATCAACATGGCGATCGCGCACACGATTGATCCCGACTACATCACCAGCGGCAAGCTCGTGTTTGCGGTCGGAGTCGGCGGCATTATTGCCAATCCTTCGCTGAGCGGCAAGCTGGAGTTCCAAAAGGTAAACATCGCCGTTGACGGCATACCCAACGGCCTGAGCAACATGAACGGGGTCCTGGTCTTCAATGAAGATCGTCTCAACGTGCAGACTTTGACCGCGACGACGGGAGGTGGTCAGCTTCAAATTGGAGGCTTCCTGACCTTTCGCAACGGACTCTTTGCCGACCTGACCGCAACTGGCAATGTTGTGCGGGTACGACTCAATGGCCTAAGCGCAACGGCCAACGCCAATCTTCGCCTGGAGGGAAGCCCCAAGGCTTCGCTCCTGAGTGGAAGCGTTCTTCTCACGCGCTTTGGCGTGGGGCCGGATGTAGACTTTGCAGCCTTTGCTGGAGCTGGCGGCGTGCAGGCCCCGCCGGATCCCTCCGCGCCTTCCAACAATATCCGTCTGGACGTTCGAGTTAGCAGTTCGCCGCAGCTTGACTTTCAGAACAGCTACGCCAAACTTGCCGGAAGGGTGGACCTTACCGTGCGGGGGACTGTCGGCGAACCAACGGTCCTGGGCCGCATCCAGATCACAGATGGCAGCGCTACCTTCGCCGGCACGAAGTACCAGTTGCAGCGCGGCGATATCTACTTCTCGAATCCCGTCCGGATCGATCCCACCATCGACATTGACGCGACGGCACGAGTGGAGAACTACGACGTGACTGTCGGCCTGCACGGCACAACGACCAATCTGAAGCCGACCTATCGCTCTGAGCCTCCGTTGAGTGAAGCAGACGTCTTCGCGCTGCTGGCGTTGGGCCGCACGCAGGAAGAATCGCAGCTTTATCAGGAACAACAGATCCAGGCCGGCACCGATCCAACCACCAGTTCCCTCCTTGGCGGCGCGCTGAATGCCACGGTCAGCAGCCGTGTCTCGAAGCTCTTCGGTGTGGGCAGCGTCAAGATCGACCCTGCATTTGTAGGTACGCTTGGTAACTCTTCTGCGCGGATTACCGTGCAGCAGCAACTCTCGCGGCAGATTACGCTGACCTACGCGACCAACGTCAACTCGTCCGCCGAGCAACTCATTCAAGTTCAATATCAAGTGAGCCCTAATGTTTCGATTGTCGCGGTTCGAGACGAGACCGGCGTTTTTAGCCTTTTGTACAAAATCCGCAAACGTTACCACTAAAGAATCGATGGAAGGCCCAAACGCGTTATAATCGCGCAGCTTACCCAGGCGCGGAGGACTTTGATGAAAGCTAAGTCAGTTGTTAGAAGTCGTATTGCTGCACTTTTCTTTCTAACCTCAATCGCATCAGCTAGCGCGATTGGAGTTGGACTAGCGCTCACCCTGCCAACAGTCGCCAGTGCCCAGGCAAGCACCAGCGGCGATTCCCAGCTACAAGCTGATGTATCCAAGGCGCTCAATAAAAAGCAGTTTCAGAACGTGACCGCAGTCGTGAAAAACGGAATGGTGACCCTGAAAGGGACCGTCGCCGTCTACGCCGACAAGGAAGATGCTGACCGTCGCGCGCACCATCGGAAAGGTGTGCTCGGCGTCGAGAACATGATTGAGGTAGCGGTAGGCGAGACCGACGATACGACCTTGCGCAACAAACTGGCCGAGAAGCTAACTTATGACCGCGTTGGCTACGGTACGACCGCTTTCAACTCCATTACGATCGGCGTCCAAAAGGGAGTAGTCACCCTGGGCGGCGTGGCTTACGGACCGGTGGACAAAGACTCCGCCGTCAGCCTGGTTGCCAACTACCCTGGTGTTCGCGACATTGTCGACAATATCGAAGTAGCACCGCTCTCGCCCAACGACGACCGTATTCGAATGGAGGCGTTCCGCTCGATTTACGGTTATCCCTCGCTCAATAAATATGCGATCGATCCGGCCAAGCCGATTCGCATCACGGTGGTCAACGGCAACATCACCCTGACGGGGGTGGTCGATTCGAAGGCTGACAGCGACATCGCAAATATCCGGGCAAATTCCGTTTCTGGTGCTTTCAAGGTAACCAACGAGCTCCAGGTAGCGCGTGAGAGACCTGAAAAATAACGTTTAGACTAAAGAAATGACACGGCTGCAGAGCGCGCTTCGGAGTACGGCCGTTACGCTTGAGATGATCAAGTGGGAACATTCGATCTTTGCGCTACCCTTTGCCCTTACCGGAGCGATGCTCGCTGCACATGGCTTTCCTCCCATCGTCAAGCTGGGCTGGATCGTCGTGTGCATGATCTCGGCGCGATCTGCCGCAATGTCGTTCAATCGGCTGGTTGATGCGCGCCTTGACGCTGCCAATCCCCGCACGGCCATGCGCGCCATACCCGCCGGGGCCCTGAGTTCGTCGTTCGTCGCGGGCTTCGTCGTCATCTGCTGCGCAATCTTCGTCGCCAGCGCGGGGATGCTGAACCGCCTTACACTGGAGCTTTCTCCCATCGCGCTCGTGGTGGTGTTGATGTACAGCTACATGAAGCGCCTGACCCGCTGGTCGCACCTGGTGCTGGGCCTCGCGCTGGGGATAGCGCCGTCCGCTGCGTGGATCGCTGTCGCGGGATCGCTTGACCCACGCATCATCGTGCTTACCGTGCTGGTGATGCTTTGGGTGAGCGGCTTTGACGTGCTCTACGCATGCCAGGACTTTGCCTATGACAGCGAAGTCGGCCTGCACAGTGTGCCGCAGGCATTTGGCATTACGGGCGCATTCTGGATCGCCCGCGTCATGCACATTATCGTCGTCCTACTTGCTCTCTGGCTGGACCGCATCTTTGCGTTGGGTTCCATCGGCTATGCCGGCACGGTGCTTGTGGCGGTTCTTCTGGTGTACGAGCACAGCATCATCTCGCCCAAGGATCTTCGCCGCATGAACGCTGCGTTTTTTCTCCTGAACGGGATTATCTCCGTGGTCTTTTTCGTGTCGGTTGCGGTTGCCATCCTGGATCGCTCCTAAGGTCTGTGATCCGCAAAAAGGGTCTGGAACCCGCGGAGGGTCTGTGATCCACGAAAAAGGGCCCATAATCCGCAAAAAGCCCACCGATGTGGTGGGCTTTTTCGTTGGAAGCATGGAGAGCTAGCTATTGGGGTTGCGTACGATGTGGTCGAGACCGCGTTTCAAGCTATCTTTCAGGTGCTCCGCTCCGGAAGTTACCTCTTCACGCAGATTGTGACCCTTGTTCTCGGCTTTCACTTCAGTTTCGGTTGCCGTGTCGCTGTGGCCAAGTTCGCTTGCAGAATCCTTGACGTTGCCCCAGGCCTCTTTCGCACTGCCCTTCACCTGATCGGCCGCACCGGAGTTTGCAAGACCCTGATCGTTGAACGTGTTGCCGACTGTCTCTTTGATCTTGCCTTTAGTCTTGTCGAAGAAACCTTCTACTTTGCTTTCATTCATTACTTTTCTCCTATGCTGCGTAATACGACGGAAGGGTCCGGTGAGGGCCTACGCACGTCTGAAATTAAAGTGCGCGACGACCTGAGAGCAAATTGAAGATCAAAACGATAACGGCCAGAACGAGAAGGATGTGAATCCACGATCCGAGCGTAGGGAAGCCGATAAAGCCGATCAGCCAGAGGATGACGAGCACCACGGTGATAGTCCAGAGCATTTCGTTCTCCTGTCCCGCTCGGCCATTTCTTCGACCATGAACGGTGTTATGCAGGCCTTCTGGCCCTCATGTGATAAGTTGCCGGGTAAAGGGTCAAGGTTGCCACCATGATGATGTTTTGTGCGGTTTGTGCTTGAACACAACTGATATTCCAACTCCCACTCTGCGCGTCGCCATCCAGGGTGAACTCGGTTCCAATAGCCATATGGCTGCGATACAGGTTTATTCGGAAAAGTCCGGAAGCCTCGAAATCGTTTCGTGCGCGCTCTCTGCTGAAGTGGTGGAAAAGCTTGAAGATGGCCTCGTCGACGCGGCGGTCCTGCCAATCGAAAATAGTCTTCACGGCTCCGTCGCAGAGCATTACGATCTGCTTCTCGAACATAACGTCTATGTCACCGGGGAGACCATGCTGCGCATCCATCACAACGTCATCGCGGCACCGGGGGTTGCGCTCGCGGAGATTCGCCGCATACTCTCGCACCCCGTGGCTCTCTCTCAATGCCGGCAATGGCTCAGAGCGCATCCTGAGATCGAAGTTGTCCCTTTCTACGACACCGCAGGCAGCGTCAAGAACCTGATAGATAAAGGTCAGCGCGATACCGCAGGCATCGCTCCGGAACTAGCCGCGGTCCATTATGGCGCGCAGGTCCTGGTGTACGGCGTCGAGGATCACGCGGAAAATTTCACGAGGTTCTACGTGCTGCAAAGACAAGATTTTGGGTTGCTGCGAGTCGATCCCGACAAATCTGCGGCCAACAAGATGAGCGTAGCTTTCAGTCTTGAGCATCGTCCGGGCTCGCTCATTGAGACGCTGGACGCCTTCCGCCGGGCCGGACTCAACCTGACCCGCATCGAGTCACGTCCTGTGCCCGGCAAGCCGTGGGAGTATGTCTTCTTTGTCGACCTGCGCTTTGAATCGGTCGCCCAGCTTCACAACGCCATGGACGAGCTCGCGCACCACTGCAGGATGGTCAAGGAACTTGGCCGCTACACGGCTGCCTAAAGCGTCGGCAGCGAAGGGGGCGCGGGCGCCTCTCCAACATGAGCGCGCGGGTCGATGGTAGAGATTGCAAAGTCTGGCACGAAATAGCTCTTTACTGTTCGCAAAGTGAAGTAAACCAGCTACCAGGTCCGTGCCGGGACCATAACCAGATAAAAAAATTCTTTCGATAGCCAGCAGGATCCGCATCGTATTGAGAGATTGCTTGGTGTTTCGCGTATCAGCGGCATAAATGCCGCTGATACCGCTGTACCAAGCAAAGCGGTGACTCTCATAAATGCAAGGGATGCTCCGATGGCGAGTATTTAGTGTTGTGGCCAAAGGTGAAGGCGCAGGAGTCCGGTGATCGTGACAATCTCCCATACCGCCAGGCCCACCAGACCCAGAGCAACGACGGAACTGCCATGCGTTATCCCGGCGGACAATAACAGAGTTACTTCCGAGCTTACTTCCAGCACCACAGTCAAAGAGACGACTTCCGAGGTTTTTTCATAAATGCCGAAGGTGTGGCGCGTTGGTCAGTTTTAGAACGTCAAGATTTATGGGGCAAGCGGTAATGGTCGATACAGATTCTGCTACGACCAGTCACGAAGCGTGATGAATCGTTCCCTTGACTTGATGCATCACATATCCGATTACTTGATAGAAGGACACTCATATGCCAAACGATTTCGTTAGCGTCATCAAGCCCACCGGACTCGCCAAGACAGGCGAAGTGCTCGGACAGGGAGAAGTTCTTAACGGTTCCGCACCGGTTTTGCCCGTGCGCGACACAGTTTTGTTTCCGCACGCCGTCCTTCCCCTGACCGTTGGGCGAGAGAGCTCAATCCAATTGATTCAATCACTTGGCGAAGAAAAGACGATTCTGGTGGTAGCTCAACGCGACGCACGCCTGGATGCTCCTGAAGGAGGGGACCTCTATGCCGTGGGTACCCGCGCGACTGTCCACAAGGTCGTCAAAATGCCGAATCAGAGCCTTTTTGTATTTACGGAAGGCAATGAGCGCGTCCGCCTGGGCGAGTTTACGCAGGTGCAACCCTTCATGACCGCTCACTACGAGATTATCGAAGAGATCGATCCAGCCAACACTCCCGAGATGGAGGCCCTGCAGCGGAACGTCGTCAGCCAGTTCCAGCAGATTGTCACCTCCTCTCCTACGCTTTCGGATGACCTGCAGACTATTGCAATCAACATCGACGAGCCCGGACGCCTGGCTGACTTTATCGCCTCCAGCCTGCCTTTCCTTACCACTTCCGACAAGCAGGAACTCCTTGAAACGCCTGCCATCACCACCCGTCTGCAGCGGATCAACAAGCACCTTGCCAAGGAGTTGGAGGTTCAGCAGCTTCGCAACAAGATTCAGACCGAGGTGCAGGACTCCGTGCAGCAGTCGCAGCGCGACTACTACCTCCGCGAGCAGCTGAAGGCCATCCAGAAGGAGCTTGGTGACCTGGACGATACTGCCAAGGATCTCGCGGATCTCAAGGAAAAAATTGATACTGCGGGCATGCCCGAAGAGGTCCAGAAAGACGCTCTGAAGGAACTTGGCCGCCTGAGCCGCATGAACCCCGCCGCCGCCGACTACTCGCTGACGCGCAACTACGTTGAGTGGCTCGCTGTGCTGCCGTGGAACAAGACCAGCGCCGGGGAAGTGGACATTCTAAAAGCCAAGGAGTGCCTGGATGAGGATCACTACGGACTCAAGAAGGTCAAGGACCGCATCCTGGATTATCTCTCCGTGCGCCGTTTGAAGCCGGATATGAAGGGTCCGATCCTGTGCTTTGTCGGACCTCCGGGTGTTGGTAAAACCTCGCTGGGCCGGTCGATCGCACGTGCTCTGGGCCGCAAGTTCTCGCGTATCTCCTTGGGCGGCATGCACGACGAAGCGGAGATCCGTGGGCATCGTCGGACTTATATCGGCGCGCTCCCGGGCCAAATCATCCAGCACCTTAAAAGGGTCGAGGTCAAGGATCCCGTCTTCATGCTGGACGAGATCGATAAACTCGGTCGCGACTTCCGGGGTGACCCGGCTTCCGCCCTTCTCGAAACGCTGGACCCGGAGCAGAACAACACCTTCCGGGACAACTATCTCGATCAGCCGTTCGACCTGTCGAAGGTGCTGTTTATCTGCACCGCCAACCAGCTCGACACGATCCCCGGCCCGTTGCTGGACCGCATGGAGATTATCGAGCTGACTGGCTACACGGAAGAGGAGAAGGTCTCGATAGCTGTGAAGTATCTGATTCCGCGGCAGATCAAAGAAAATGGACTCCCGCCGGAGATGATTGAGTTCCCGCGTGAATCGGTCGCTTTGATTGCAAGGCACTACACCCGCGAGGCTGGGGTGCGGAAGCTGGAGCAACAGATTGGAACCGTTTGTCGCAAACTGGCACGCCGGATCGCAGAAGGTCGCGCCGACATGCTGGTTATCACTCCGGAAGTCATCAATCAATTCCTGGGTGGTGTGAAGGTGCGCGTCGATACAGAGATCGCGGAGCGGACCAAGCGTCCGGGTGTAGTGGTCGGGCTTGCCTGGACTCCGGCCGGAGGCGATATTCTCTTTATCGAAGCGAACAAGATGAAGGGCAAAGGAGGCTTCAACATCACCGGGCAGATCGGCGACGTGATGAAGGAGTCGATGCAGGCTGCCTTGACCTGGGTCCGCTCGAACGCGAAGATGCTGGGTCTGGACGAGGACTTCACCAAGGATGTTGATCTGCATATCCACGTACCAGCGGGCGCCATCCCCAAGGACGGTCCGAGCGCTGGTGTCACCATGGCGACAGCCCTGGTCAGCCTGCTGACGGACAAACCAGTCCGTCCGCTGCTCGCCATGACCGGCGAGATTACGTTGAGCGGCGACGTCCTGCCGGTCGGCGGAATCAAGGAGAAGTTCCTCGCGGCCAAGCGCGCCGGTGTACGGGATGTCATCCTGCCGGTCGATTGCAAGCAGCAGGTCGATGAAGACCTGACGCCGGAGCAGATCGAAGGCGTGACGATTCACTACGCACGCCACATCGAAGATGTGCTGGCGGTTGCGCTGCCCAAGAACGAGAAGGAAGTCCACAAAGACGAGGAAGTTCGCGAAGAAATGCTGACGGCTACCTCAGCATAAGGTGAGCCTAGCGGACAAACCAAGAGGGCATCCCTGCCAACGGGATGCCCTCTTGGCGCTTAAAGCCGATGCCAAATCAGTGCAGAGACCTGGCGACAGCTCCAAAGAACGCC
>JAYVDT010000632.1:0-2462 GCA_043749265.1 Rhodanobacteraceae bacterium
TTTCAGGCCAAAACCCAGCTACAAACCGCCATCGTGCAACAAGCCGATCTGGCGATCCGCCGCGCCAGTTTTGAGCATGCCATCGCCGTCCTCATTGGCCAGCCTCCCAACAGTTTCTCCGTTCCCGTCGTGCCGCTCAACGCGCAGCCACCTAACATCCCGGCCAGCCTGCCTTCCCAACTCCTCGAGCGCCGCCCCGACATTGCCGCCGCCGAGCGCCGCACCGCCGAAGCCAATGAGCGCATCGGCATCGCCCGCGCCGCCTACTTCCCAGTTGTCGGCTTCTCCCTCTCCGCCGGCATTGAAGCCTCGACCCTCGCCAGCTTCTTCTCCGCCTCCAACATCGTTTACGCCCTGGGTCCCGTTCTCGGCGAAACCCTCTTCGACGGAGGCCGTCGCGCCGGAGTTTCTCAACAGGCCATCGCTGGCTTCCAGGAAGCCTCCGCCAACTACCGCCAGACGACCCTCACCGCGTTCCAGCAGGTGGAAGACAATCTCGCCGCCCTGCGCATCCTCCAGCAGGAGGCCGACCAGCAGCGCCAAGCCACGGAAGCCGCGCGCGGAGCCCAAAAAATCTTCGACAACCGCTACGTTGGCGGCATCGACACTTATCTCCAGGTAGTCACCGCCCAAAACACCGCCCTGGCCAACGAGCGTAACGATATCGACATCATGCGCCGCCGCATGGATGCCTCAGTCCTCCTGATAAAAGCTCTCGGCGGCGGCTGGTCCACCGCCCAACTCCCCAGGTACTAATCGTCTGCCGTTGACAACTTTGTTGTCATCCCCAAGGGATCTGCGGTTGCACTTGTCGCTGTAATTGCTTTCCGCACTCATGTGGAGAAAACATCCGTGTCCCATTCATCGCAGCCTCATCGCGATGAACGGGATCCACGGAGCTCATCCCGCGCCAGCTTTTTCCACGCAATCATCTTGCTCCCAGCGGAACTCCGTGTTTACATCGGACGTACCTCACTCACCAATCGGTCCGCATACGACCAGGAGCATTGCCATGCATTATCAGGTATCCCGCAACGGCCAGACCTATGGGCCCTACACTCTTGAAGACTTGCAGCGCTACCTGGCCAGCGGAAATGTCCTTCCCACCGATTTCGCCAAGTCGGAAGAAATGGCCGACTGGGTTACTGTCTCTCAACTCCTCGGCACCGAGGCGCCTCCCCCCGCCGCCGGATTCACCGCACCGCCCTACTCTGGCGGCGGTTACATAGAACCGGCCTACAACCCGGCCGTCGCCAACAACGCAGCCCTCGCTGTGTCGCCTTATCCAGACGCCCCCAACCTCCACTGGGGCCTCGTCCTTCTCCTGGCCATCCTTACCTGCAGCCTGTTCATGTTTGTCTGGAACCTGGTCGTCGCTGCCTGGCTCCGCCGCGTGCAGCCCAACGCGACTTCGCTCTACTATTATCTTGGCGCTGGCGTCCTCTTCGTCCTCCAACTCCTGTTCTCGGGCGCCACCGGTGTGGCCGGCACGGTGCATTCCGGTGTTCATTTCTTCCCCGGGCACCCTCTCCCGGGGCTCCTTGCCCTTGCCACATGGGTCGTTCGTCTCATCGCCCGTTATAGCCAGCGAGCCTCATTGGAAGAGCACTTCAACGGTCCCGAACCGGTCGGCCTCCGCCTCAACCCCGTCATGACCTTCTTCTTCGGTGGTCTCTACTTCCAATATCATCTCAACCGCATCAACGCCCTCAAGCAAGGTTCCCGCTACGGAGCTCCCCGCCCTTACTAGCAGACTCCCCGGAGCCACCACACCCGGTGGGGACCCACGACCGGATGAGGGGTCCTCACCGATCAACATGCCTGAACCGGAAAAGCTTCCATCCCACTGACTCGAATGCCAAACTCCAGCAAAACCCTCGCGGCAATCACCCTGCTCCTGCTCGCCCCTGCGGCCATGCTCTATCGTTACCCGCCGGACCGCTTCTTCTTCTATCCGCTTTGCCCCATCCACCAGTACAGCGGCCTCCTTTGTCCCGGCTGCGGAACCACCCGAGCCCTCGCAGCCCTGCTCCACGGCCACCTTGCCGAAGCCTTCCACCACAATGCGCTCCTGATTCTCCTCCTCCCGCTTCTTTTTATCTATCTCTTTCAGGCCCTCAAGACGCCCCAGCAAAACACCTGGCCCCAGATCCCGCCCGCACTCACCTGGACCATGCTACTTGCCGCAACAATCTTCACCGCAGCCCGTAACCTCCCCTGATCCAGCCCATCTTCATAGTGCAAATTATTCTTATTTTCTAACGCAGTGTAGAAGTCATAATTGTTTCAGGACAAGACTGCGCTCCGCACGTCCTGCATGACGGCAAGCGCTCACAGCATGATCTTTTTGATTGGATACCAGCACTAGATTGCGTTGGCAATACGGATGGAGTCGTTCCCGCGAAAGACAGATGTACATGATCCATGCGGGAGCCGACTACCTGATGAGACCAAAGAAGCCT
>JAYVDT010000633.1:0-8329 GCA_043749265.1 Rhodanobacteraceae bacterium
GCTTCCCTACCGGGTCTTCGAAAAAGATCAGCGTGTCAGCCACACGGCCATCGTTGAGAACAAGCGCCTCAGGCACGCGTTGACGATCATCAAGGCAGAACAGGATCTAAACTATGTTCCAAAGTTGAAGACCAACAGTGAGAAGATCAAGTATCGAAAACGCGAACGAACAACTGAAGCGGTGGAAATGACAGGCTGATGGGAAGAGAGGAAAACATAAAGCCGTTTCCCTCTCTTCCCACAGTCCTTGGAAATCGCAAGTGCAGCGATTCCCACATTACGCACCGCACGACAACTACGACGCATGATCATGACAGAACCGCTTTGCAGAAACAGCGACGCTTTCGCTTTGCACCAACAGAATCGCGGGTTATTGACGTTATCGGACGCTGACTCGCCAATTGCCGCAAAAGAAAATGGTTTTCTGCCTCCGCAAAGAACATTATTCGAAGTCATCTGATCGGGAACGAAGACGTAAATGATCGACCGTCAACGTACCAATTGAGAGCTTTTCGATTCGCGCGTCTAAGATTCTTAAACGCCTCACGGTCATGACCCCTACAGCCAACGCCCCGATTGCCGCCGCACCAAAAGCCACGGCTCCGAACGCTACAGCGCCCATTGCTTTGCTTCCTATCTTCATCTTGGGCATCGTGATTTTCGTCTGCGTCATAGTTCCTCCCTGTCATGCTATCTCCGGGTGAGTCCTCAGTTCACGTCGATCTCAAAAAAAGTATCGTGTGCAATCAGGACCCCGGTGTTTAGGCAGCCACAGATAAGGATTCGATCTTCTCTAAATCGCCATCAATGATGAAAACGTTTCAAGATGAGACAGCCATTCGCGCCTTCACTGCGTGATGGGTCAGTGATAGGCTGTCGGCCATGTGGAATGCCATTGTTTTCGAGTCAGGTAAATCACATCCTCACGGACGCCAGGTGTGCAGCTGATTTCATGCGATTTAGCCACTAGCGTCAAATGATCTTCCATACGAGTCGTCCAGGCACGCTGAAACTCCGAAGGTTTTTAGTGACGGATATATCGAGTGGCGTTGAAGCGCAGCTCCAGCCCGAGTTCATTGTGGGGAGAGCCGAGAGGAACCGCTGAGAGGGGTCCAGTGATAGAGCTCCGGCCGTATTCAAGGTGAAAGTTGACGAGTTTGTGGGCTTCAGGAAGATTCCAGTTGAACCCCGCTCGGACCGCCTGTTGTGTGATCGCGGCTGAGATCGCGGGTGTAGATAGATGCACCCAGTCATAGCGCACGAAAGGATCCAGATCGCCCCAGCGCCGAGTGTCGAAGACGGAATACTGGCCCATCACGTAGCCTCCCGGCAGAAAGGTCTGGGACTTCGAGAAGCTGGAAACGACGTGTTCCGATTCGACCGTGTATGCGTGTTTGCGCAGCCGATCCATGTACACGATCTCGCCCTCTGCGCTCCATTCATTTCCGGAGGCGGGTGCGCTCCCAATCGCTTGCCCGGCCACAGGGGAGATGAAGCCCCAGGTCCCATTGCGGATGTCTCGCGTTTGATCGAGACCGGCACCAACGCTGATCTTGCGGCCGCGTTTCTCATCGTTCAGCAGTTGCCCGGTCAGCTTCACGGCCAGACTGTTTCCGACTACATAGCGAGGATTCGAGGTGTTCAGAGAGCCCCGGTTGTCCAGCGCAGAGAAGGCGAAGGAGTAACGGGGAGTGAGGCTTTTGAACACCTCTATTCCGAACTGTGTTCCGAAGCTGTGAACGCTGCCATGCTCTTCCAGCACCAGGGCGCGATTGATCGTGGGCAGATCGCCGGAGGAGAGATTGTCTTCCCGGCTTAGAATGTGAGTGTTCTCCCCAAAGAGCACCCTAAATTTACCGGGGTCTTCGGCATCCTGAACTGTCCAATAAAGGTTTTCGACGACGTTCAGCTTGGAGCGATCGCGAAAGAAGTTCGTATCTGTGAAGTCCAGCTCATAGACCAGAGCGCTCCGGTAGTGTGGCGCAAAGCGAGGCAGATCGAATTCCATGCCTTGCCGGACACGCCGCCAGAAACCGTCGCCTTCCGGTCGGAAGACGTGCTCTCCATAGCCCCAGATGGTCCACTTGAAGTCGCCATGCTGCAAAACCGTTCCTGCATCAGGGTCATAGCTCCATCCTTGCCTGCGTGTAGTCGGAGCCGTCTCGGTTGCCGATCCGGCCGTCGTTTGTTGCCCAGGCGGGACCGATGGCTGCGTCGGGCGTTGGGTCTGGCCGTTTGCAGCCATGATAGCAATAGGAAGCAGCATGAGGGCGGCCACCACCCTCATGCGCAAACCCGCTGTTTCACCGCGTATCGGACTCGCCATCCCACGGCGAGAAGGACTACCAGCAGGCATCCTTCCACCAGCAGCTTCTCTCCATCGAGGAGATCGGCAGAGCGGCCCTTGAGTTCAGGGTCCGTAAAAATGCCATGTGCGAAGAACAGGCCGGCCGATGCGTAAGCGGTGTAGTGCAGCGCCTTCCACGTTCGCCGGCCCAGCTCCACTCGAAAGTATGACGTAACAACGACTACGACAAGGCAATAGAATGCCGCGGCCCCCAGTGAATTGATGAGCGGCTGCGTGGGTGAGTGAAGCGGCCAGAGAAGATCCGTCCACCGAAAGCCCGCTGTGTACGAGAACAGCAGAACGACCGGATGGAGACCAGCCACGCAAAGGGCTGTGTACCCCGTCCAGTTGTGGAGGCCGAAGATATTGATTTTGCGATGGGGCCAGTTTTTGACCGGGCTGTAGCGGACGGAGATAAGCAAGCCCAAAAGAATGTTGCCGGTAAGCAGCAGTAAGGCAGCTAAACCGACGTAGCTGGATAGATCAATTGCAGACATAAAGAACTCCTGATTCGAGACAAGAAACCGCAGGCACAGCGCATGGGCGCGTGCAGGGCAACAAGCCGGATCAGGTTTAGAGGCGAAGAGGCAGAAGCAGTAGCAGAGGTGGAGATTCCCCGATGCTCGAATGGAAAGCGGGACTAAGGAGAGACGAGCGGTCCCAAAACAGGACGGCCATGGCCCATGGAACGCTGAGGAGCTTCAGCAACAAGGACGGCAATTTCTTCGCCGCAACTAGAACCAGGCCGCAAAACGCGACGGCCCCAATCAGGTTAAGCACCGTGTCGTCTCCGCTTTTCGGAAACCCGTCCCATCGGTCAAAACTCTCGTACACAGGAGCGAGCAGTAGCAGGATGACGAAACAGCCCAACACGCTCTGCGTAACTCGCCGCCTCGTCATTAGATCAAGTGTATAAGCTACTACTACGCATCATGGCAATCCATGGAGGCAATCCCGAACACTATCTGTTCAACTCTATTTCGTCTTTGAAATGGGGAACAAGCTTGGCAGCAGTTTTCTTCGCTGTAAAGTCGAACTGCACCTGTTCATGCCCTTTCGGATGCTGCTCCCGCCACAGCACTAGGAGAAGCAGCTACATCGCTAAGAGCGCTGCTTTTGTCCGGTGGACTTTAGCATGGCAGCCCGGACAGAGCGAATGCATCAGGCTCATCACCGACTTGCCGGGTACCCAATGGTGAACAGTGATAGACCGTTTGTCGCGACCTGAGACATCACAGACGCGGCAGCGATAACAGTCTTGCTCCAGAACCGCTTCGCGTAGCCCGCCGAAATACTCCTCACCTTGCCGTTTCAGCGTGTAGCAGGTTGAGCACAGTCCCAAGGCCAAGAGCTGCGGATTCCCACACGGACAATGCATAACCCTCTGAACGATGCGTGTCACTTCCCTGCCCTTTCCAGCTTTGAAGGCTTCGCCGCTGCCCGTCCAATGTAGCGATACACCGTTGTCCGGTCCAGCCCAAATTCACGCGCCAAGGCCGCTTTGCTTCCTCCTTCACCCAGCCGCCGACCCAACTCAGCCGCCCGCTCCGGGGTCAGCAGGCGCTTGCGCCCCTTATAAATGCCTGCCCGCTTTGCCAGCTCAATTCCCTCTCGCTGGCGTTCCCGGCTCGGCTCCACGCCAATTCGAACTCCGCAAACGAGCCCATCATGTTCAGCAAGATCGACGCCATTGGTGAATCGTCGCCAGTCAGGGTCAGATTCTCTTTAATGAAGCGAATGCCGATTTTTCGCGTGGTCAGTTCTCCAAATGTTTTTCGGAGATCGACAAGATTGCGGCCCAGGCGATCGGATTATCTCCACGCCAAAGGATCGTTAGGTACCTTCCACCCCATCCTGAAAGTCATTAAGGAGTGTCAGCCTGCCATTGCGGCATCGGATAGTAATACAAGGTCAGATTCGCCATATGGGTCAAGGAGTTGAGGCAGAAGCGATCGTATGCATCCGAGGACTTCGGCGGATCTATCCCCACATCTACCCCTAAGCCGCCAACCCTCTTATAAACCTAACGAGACGGCACGGTATGCACCACTCTTCGGGAGAGACCGTTCAAGTAAAACCTGCGGCAGTCACTCCGAAGTGGAAGATCAACCCTTAGTCTGCACAGTATCGAGAAGCCAAAGATTGCCGGATGTGTGGGTTTGTCTTGCGTCTGGCACCGCGGGTCGCGATGGCGAAGCGAGTGTCCCGCCTTTTGTACTTTGCTTGCAACCCCGCCTACTTCCCCCAGATCGAATCGAGCACGACGTCGCGCTCGCGCGTTGTGTCCTTGCTTGCCGCGGGCTGCGCGTCCAAGTGGATCACCTGCCAGTCTGAGGAAGCGTTGTACGCCGGCCACTTTGGCAGACCGCCGCCGTTGGGGTCACCGGTCTTCGCGAAGTTTGCCCAGTACTGCTGCATCTGCTTGCTAAGGGCTTGATCTTCGGGAGTCCACTTGAAGTCATTCAGCAGATGCTGGCTGCCGAAGACGTAAGCGATCTCCCCCGAGTGGTACGCCGCATTCCCATCGGTGTGGAACGGGTCCGTGGGCACCACTTCATCGAATCGGTAGCGGTATATCGGCTGCTTGCCCGTCGTCGCCTGAGCCTCAAGCCACTTCCAGGTGGAGTACGCGATGAAGGTATCTGCCGCGAGGTCGGAGGCCGGACGGACAGCCTCTGCGTCACTCGATGCCGGATAGGCCGCAAGGACTTTAGAGGCGTTCTCGCCGAACTTGGCTTCGACCGACTTCTGAAAGCTCTCCAGGGTGGACTTGGTGAGGACGCCGCCTTCGTCATGGTTCCAGCCAGCGATTATGGGAATGTCGTTTTGCTTGCCCGCCGCAAAGATGGCAGAGACGCTCTCCGGCAGAAGGTAGCCATCTACAATGGGAGCGAAGCGGATGAGATCCGGATTCTTAGCAGGCTTGGTTGCCCTGTCCAGCAGCTCCTGCGCGGGAATGGCCCGGAGCGCGTCGAGGCTGTCCACGTGATATACCTTGCGCGCGAACTCGGCGTCTTGCTGCTCAACCTCAGCCCTTGGCTGAATCCCCAACGTAGCGCCGGGGAACGCTCCTCCGCTCTCACCGATCGCCTTATGGAAGAGCCCTTTATCAAGGGGAGACGCCATGTGTGTACTGACCGCAAAGGATCCCGCGCTTTCGCCGAAGAGGGTCACGTTAGACGGGTCTCCACCGAACGCAGCGATGTTTTTCTTGACCCAGTGCAGTGCGGCTATGTGGTCGAGCAGACCGTAATTGCCCGAAGCCTTGTTGGGCGATTCGGCCGTCAGCGCGGCGTGCGCGAAGAAGCCGAAGATTCCAAGGCGATAGTTCATGGTGACAACGATGACTCCATTCGTTGCAAGCACGGCACCATCCTGCCGGGCTTCGGAGGTGCTTCCGCCCTGGTAGCCGCCACCGTAGATCCACACCATCACAGGTAGCTTCGCGGATTTATCCTTCGCCGGGGTCCAGATGTTCAACGTCAGGCAGTCCTCGCTGGGGCCGGGATCGCGGAAGATCATGTCCTCGAAAAAGGGGGCCTGCATGCAATGCGGCCCAAAGGTGGTGGCCTGGCGGATGCCGCTCCACTTCGCGGCCGGCAGCGGCTCGCGCCAGCGCAACGGGCCGACGGGTGGCGCGGCGAACGGGATGCCCAGGAAGGCTCGGATCTCTCCCTCTTGCTTGCCGGCAACCTTGCCGAGTTTGGTCTGTACTTCGAGCGATCTACCGGACTGGGCCTGCGAAACGTTCGTGAAGGATACGAGGGCGGCGACCGAAGCGGCCAACAGGAGCAGCTGAAATTGTGCCGGTTTGAAGAGGTTCATATGAAGCGAAAGTCTACCCTTTCGCTTGTTCATTCGACAAAAAGCAACGGCCCAGATCGTGATCCCGGACGTTCCAGCAAGGCAGTGAGAATTGCATGCGCCTGCCCTGCATCAACAATGTGCCGGCGACACCGAGATTGCTTGCGTTAACTGGCCGCCGATATAAAAGGGGTCAAACCTCACGGAGTATGGCACGCGTAACCCTGTAGCTTCCCTGGTGTGGACGCTAGGAAAGTCTCGATCCAGCGAAGTTTTTTGCCCGCAATGCCGTTGGGTTCCTCTTTAGGAAGCTCGCTTACCCTGCAAATGCCGCCACGTCTGGAATACCTTCCGGCCTAAAAGGGCAATTCCCGACAGATCCGACATGCATATGCCTTCCCTTGAACAACAGAGCAGTTTCCCCTTTTTGAGATCAGATCTACACGCTCGAGTCGCAAGCTTTTGATATCCCCTCTGCTGTCGTTGGGTCGCCCGGTCCAGGGTCGGGGCGCTCACGGCATGTCAGGCAAAGCCCGTGCATCTGGAGCACTACCGCTTATCAGAGGTCGCGATTGAGGACTCTAGAGTCTCCCGACGCGCCAGTCCGCTAATCACAAGCGCCGTGGCAAGGGTTGCATGTCAGGTTGCGCTCGACCCAACCTCGACGATATCTCTGATCCAACGAAGGGAAAGGTGTTACCTTCACCGTCCCATAAGCCCTGCCAGACGCAGAAAGGTCCGCATTTCGGAGAGGTGCAAACATGACTACATGGTGGTCTGGTGTCCTCATACACAAGGAAACAAGTCGGCCACCAACAGTACAAACTTGCCCACCTTACGAACAGCCATCTTGTCGGCCCGCCAGCCGGCCGTCTCCTCGATTTGTGGCAGGCGTTGAAGGGTTTGTGTCATCGCAAAAGTTCTTCAATGACCTAGGAAGTGAAAGCAATCAGAGTCGTTCCGGCACGGAGATTGGTTGGGCGGCGATTGGGCTGCCAACGTCGTCGCTATTCATGAGACCGATTTCCGGAGCAGTGTAGCGTTGGTCAGGGGACGGTAAGAACAGTGAAACTCTACCGCTACGACCGTCAGACTTACGGCTCTTCACGCGGAGATTTCCGTAATTCTGGTTTACGATCTCGCAGCTTATCCAGAGGCCCAAACCAGCCCCTCCGATTCCTTTGGTCGAGAAAAATGGTTCGAAAATCTTCTCCCGCGTTTCGGTACTCATCCCGATGCCTGTATCCGCCACAGTGATGACAACGCCATTTCTATCGCTTTTCAATCGTGTGCGTTCCGAGTTCCGACAATGAGTAGGCCACCGGCGGAAGGAAGCGCGTCAATGGCGTTCCCGATAAGGTTCGTTAGTACTTGCCGAATCTGCCCTTCGACGCAAACAGCTTTCCTCTGCGCCCCTTTCTTTTAGCAGAACGGAAACTTTTGCATTGGCCAATTTACCTTGATAGAGGCTAAGAGCACCTTGAACCAACTCCGTAATATCGACCGCAGCAGGTGCAGCGGTGTCTTTATGGAATCGAAGCGTTTGATTCGCGATCACCGAGATCAGCCGCACTTCTTGGTCTGCCGTTTCCAAATACTTCTGAATTTGCGGCATTTCTGAGCTTGCGCGTCCAAGGTAGATGAGATTTGTGATCGCCGCCAAAGGATTGTTGATCTCATGAGCAATAGAACTGGCGAGGCGTCCCACCGCAGCCAGTTTCTCACTCTGCATCAAAGCCGCTTGTGCTGTGCGGCGCTCCGAGATGTCCCTTATGAAACCAGTGAAGCGCTTTGCCCCGTCGACGACATAGGAACCGAACGAAATCTCAATTGGTATCTCCTCACCGTCTTGCCTCCTGCCAGACAGCTGAACGCCGGATCAGGGAATCTAACGGTTTCCGGTTCTTATATGCCGGGCCATCCTAGCCAAGTGCGCTGTTCAAAACTTCTCAGGCATGAGCGTAAGGAGTGGTTTCCCTACCAACTCTTCTGGGTATGAGCGGCGGAGCAAAAATAGACCACAGAGCGCCGCGTGAGCGGGGCTTTGTTGCAGTGTAAAAGTAGACCACCACCGGAGGGAGTTTCCGCAGGTTGTTGCCTTGAGCCACGGCCATGTGGGACACCGGAGGGATGTACAAGGTGGAGCTATACGGGCGAGTACGTCGAGCGGTGTTGGTG
>JAYVDT010000634.1:0-2457 GCA_043749265.1 Rhodanobacteraceae bacterium
CCTGGGAAGCTGTATTTTTCTGAAGGCGTGCAGCTTACCAAGATCGATCTGGTGCGTTACTTTCTGGCCGTGGCGCCGGGGGCTTTGGCGGGGATCGCTGACCGGCCCATCGTTCTGAAGCGCTTCGTAAACGGAGCGCACGCGGAGCCTTTTTATCAAAAGCGCGCGCCGTCCGACCTGCCGGCGTATCTGCGGACTGCGACGCTCTCATTTCCGTCCGGGCGCACGGCGGAAGAGGTCGTAGTGGACAATGCCGCAGGCTTGGCTTGGATCGTCAACCTGGGTTGTATGGAGTTGCATCCACATCCAGTGCGGACAGGCGATCTGGATCATCCTGACCAGTTACGAGTGGACCTGGACCCCGGGCCGGGCGTAGACTTTGCCGATGTTCGTCGGGTCGCGATGGTAGTCCGCGACGTGTTGGAAGAAAACGGGTTGACCGGATGGGCCAAGACTTCAGGGTCGCGCGGGATCCATATCAATGTAGCGATTCATCCTCAGTGGACGTTTACCGAGGTTCGGCGCGCGGCCCTGGCACTGGCGCGTGCTGTGGAGCGGAAGGTGCCTGCGCTTGCGACCTCCAAATGGTGGAAGGAAGAGCGCCACGGCGTCTTTCTGGACTACAACCAGAATGCCAAGGATCGCACGACGGCGAGCGCTTACTCGGTCCGACCGCTGCCGGACGCGCGGGTTTCGGCTCCGCTCAACTGGGCTGAAGTGCCAGAGGTGGACCCTGCGGACTTTACGGTGCTGACCATGCCGGAACGCTTTGCAGCGATTGGCGACCCGCATGCCGCGATGGCGTCGAATGCGGGGGGACTTGAGGGGCTGTTGGAATTGGCCGCTCGCGACGAGGCCGAGGGGCTGGGCGATGCTCCTTGGCCTCCACACTTTGCCAAGGCGGCGGGGGAGGCGCCCAGGGTCGCGCCATCCAGGGCCAAGGCCGTGAAGGCGCCGGCAAAGAGGGTCAAACAGCCGTTGATTACGGTCGCGAACTCACCCGATAAGAAGCAGGCTGAGGCAGGCCTGGAGCGTTGGAAAGTGGCGCATCCGGAGGCCGCGGCGCACCTGGCGATCGACGATGTGCTGGTGGATCGGATGCGGGGTTCGGCTTATATCTGGTATCGGATGCGGGTGAACCTGAAGAATGTACCGGAGGCGATTCGGCCGGAGCAGGGGACGCCGGACCCTGACGACGACCCGACCCGCGGGTTCAAGGCCTAGCGGCCGCTGGCGAAGATGGTTTCCAACTCTTCCGGTGCAACGATCTCCAGTTGAGCATAGGTGCAACTCTGCGGTGTTTTGTCCGTGCGCCACCGACGGAATTGCGCCATGTGGCGGAAGCGATCCCCCTGCATGTGTTCGTAGGCGATTTCGACCACGAGTTCGAGGCGGAGGGGCTCCCACGAGAGATCCTTGCCTGCGCTCCACCGGCTTTGGCCTCCGGGCATTCTGCCTTCACCGCCGTTGCCCCAGGGGTGATCAGCTCCGGCGGCCTCGCGATAGGGCGCAAGAAACTCGACTAATTCGCGCCGTTTGACGGTCGTAAAGCTGGCGCAGACGCCAACCTGCTGAAGTGCTCCGGCCGCGTTGTAGAGACCCAGCAAGAGCGAGCCTACGAGCGTTCCCGGCCCATCTTTGTGCCACCGGAAGCCGCCGACGACGCAGTCGCAGTCACGCTCATGCTTGATCTTGAGCATGGCGCGCTTGTCGGGCTCGTAGGTGCCGGAGGCGGACTTGGCCATGACGCCGTCCAGACCGGCGCCTTCGAAACGCTTGAACCAGTCCTGTGCGATGGCCCGGTCGGAAGTTGCGGGAGTCAGGTGGACGGGCGCTGTGGCATTGGCCAGCAGCACTTCCAGTTGGGCTCGACGCTCGGCGAAGGGGTGCTGCATCCAGTTCTCATTAGCCACCGCAAGCAGGTCGAAAAATACCACCGAGGCGGGCGTCTTCTCTGCCAACATCTTTACGCGCGAGGCCGCGGGATGAATGCGAAGTTGCAACGCGTCGAAGTCCAGCCCGCGCGGCCCGGCGATGACGATCTCACCATCGAGTACGCAGCTTGGCGGAAGTTGCTCCAGCAGGGTTGCGACAACCTCTGGGAAGTAGCGATTCAGGGACTTTCCGTCGCGACTTTGTACCTCGATGTTGTCGCCGTCGCGAAAGATGACAGCCCGAAACCCATCCCACTTGGGCTCGAAGATCCACCCTGGTTTCTCCGGCACCTCCGCGATCCGCTTTGCGAGCATGGGCAGGACGGGCGGATGGATGGGGAGATTCACGTGATCACCCTAAACGGTCATGCCCCGGTAGGGCAGAAAGAGTTGAAAGACGGTCCAGCTCTTGCCGGGCGTGTCGGAACTGCGGACCCGCAGGCGACCGCTGTGACGGTTGATGATCTCTGAGCTGACCCAAAGGCCGAGGCCGGTTCCACCGATGTCTTTCGTGGTGAAGAAT
>JAYVDT010000635.1:0-2456 GCA_043749265.1 Rhodanobacteraceae bacterium
ATGCCTCGGTGCCCGCTAAAGATATATCCGTGGGCAATACGATTTTGCGTCAACGCATTCATCAGCGTGACGACAACGTGATCCTGACCTGCCACATCAGCAAACCGCTGCGGCCGATACTTCCTCGCTAAAACCTGATAACCCATCCCCACTATTCTACCGCCGCGCCTCGGATACTGTTAACCACGGACCCGAGCGCCAATCTTCTCCCGCCGTTCCACTTCGGCTTCCGAAAACATGGTTCCCCGGCACTTTGCCTTACCGCAGTAGCAATCCTGCGTCTCCTCATCCGAGTCCCACAGGTTGTACTCGTACGTCAGCTCTTCACCCGCTTTGATCGCACGCAGCGCCACCACAAAGATGCGCTCGTCATCTTCTTCCGTCTCGCAGTTCGGCTCACAGCAATGGTTGATGAACATGGCCGTCCCAAACCCATCGATGACCCGATTCCTATTGCCATATCCAAATAAATACGTCACAAAACGATCCGCATACCGCTCGTCCGCCACCTTCTTCGACATCCGCGGTCCGTCATACTCGCAGATTCTCTGACCCTTGCGAATAGCCCTCGTTGTGTAGCATCCCGCCGCATGTATCTCCGACGACCTTACAATTAACCCATCACCCAAGCGCGCCATGCAGCCTCCAAACCAAAACCAATCAAACCAAAACCGCGCCGGCCCCGTCCAAACAAGCTGACCGAACCGACAATGCCCCTGACTATAACAAACCCGTTCCGTTCCGCCTTGGCCCTGCTTCTCGCTCTCGCCTGCGCCACTGCAGCGCATGGCCAGTATCAGCCTCCTCCGCCTCCGCTCACCAAGGCCCCCTGCGTGCCTACCAAGAAGACACCGTGTACGGCCGACCCCTCAGACGTTCGTCCAGCCGACACCGTGAACCCCTTCCCGTTTCCTGGCGAAGTCCCCGACATCCCCGTACCCTCGCCCCCGACGGATGCACCCAAGACCGCAGCCCCCAGCACAGCAAAGCCTACCGCTCCCGGATCTTTCCCTTTCCCCGGCGAGCCCGCGTCCGAGCTTCCATCCTCCTCCAGTTCGCCTTCGTCCAGCAGCGCTACTGACGCCACCCCGTCGGACGATTCTGGAACCCCAGCTCTCAAGGACGAGGGTAGCACCGGCTCCACGCGCTTCGCACGCAAGCATCTCAGCAAAGTCGAAGACCTCGACACCCGCGAAGCCAAGGATCTTGAGGTCTCCCACTATTACGTCACCACTGGTAACTTTCAGGCCGCTTATCTCCGTGCCAAAGATGCAGTCGCCATCATCCCGGACGACCCCGCGGCCCACCTCGCCCTGGCCCAGACCGCGCAACGACTCAAGAAGAAAGACGAAGCCGTCGCCGAGTATAACGCCTACCTCAAGCTGAATCCAGAAGGCGACAAGGCCTCCGCCGCCCGCAAGGCGCTCGCGACCCTTACGCAAAAGTAGCGGTAGTCATGTAGCCCCAACCCAGACATTCATTTAGTCTCTGCAGCATGCATGCAGCGCTCGAAAGCATAAAAGCTGAAATTACCACGGCTCTCGTTGGCCTGGATGCTACCCAGATCCAGGCCACCCCGGCCCAACATCCGGAAAAGTGGAGCATCCACCAGATTGCGGAGCATCTGCTCCAGACCTACCGCGCCACCTTCCCAGCCCTGCGGGAGCGCATCGAAAAGCGCACTCCCACCCGAGCTACTCCATCTTTGCAACAGAAGATGGGCCAGTTTTTGATCATCAACCTTGGCCGCTTTCCCAGTGGCCGCAGAGCGCCGGATATTGTGACTCCCGGTAGCCCCACCACGCTCAAGACTGGTGCCGAACTTTCCAACGAGTTCCAGGTCCTGCTCTCGGAACTGGACACTCTCGTCACCCAGGGCGAGGAACTCTTCGGCACCCGCAGAGCCGTGAGCCACATCATCCTCGGGCCGCTCTCCATGGTGCAGTGGTGCGGCTTTCATCGCACCCATGCGCGTCATCACATCAAGCAGATCGGTGCCATCCGCCGCGACCACGCCTTCTAAACGTCTAGCCGTCTTCTTCCATCTCGTCTTCGACTTTCAGGTATCGTCGCATGTAGCGCAGAGGTTCCTCCTGCATGGCCAACTCGCGCAGATGATACTTCCAAGCGTCTTCGCGTCCGCTGCGCCTAATGTAGCCTTTCCGTGTCACGGTGGCAACGCTTCCATCCGGCTTGTTCCGCAGAAAGGTCTGCGTGGGTACCAGGAACGTCATCTTCTCGCCGGCTTTCCAAAAACTCTGCGCAAATTCATGCGAAAACAACAAAGCATAGTAGCGACGCTCTGCAGCCAGTGTCTCTATGGCCTCTCGAGTGTTCTTCCACGGCAAACCCAGCCGGCCCGTGAACCACTTCCGAAACTCGAACCCATTCGTTCTCGCCTGCCCTAACAACAAATGCAGCAGATCAAATCGAGTCATCCTAAGCTTTACCCCCGG
>JAYVDT010000636.1:0-2453 GCA_043749265.1 Rhodanobacteraceae bacterium
TCATCAAAGGTCTAGGTTTTGAGATCCAAAGTGACAGCATCGGTTCCCTCAACCTCGGAATGCCGGAAGAAGTAGTCGCCGTTCCTCATGATCTCACCCTCTCTGAACGCAACCGCCTCTATAAAGAAATGCTCCACGGCTTCCGCTACACACGACTCGCCATGGGCCTATATCTCAGAGGGCTGGACCCCGACCAGAAGCATATTATCGAGCGCTATCCAGGCCAGATGAATGATCTTCGCCAGATGCAGGACGTCAGCGGCATCGAAGGCTTCGACGTCGAATACTGGTCTCCCCCACCCGCATGGAAGGATAGCCACAGCTACTACGGCGGCACACTCGCAGCTCATGACGCCGCCTTCTTCAACGATTTTTCCGACGCCCTCGTCCAAGATGTTCGCTATCTAAGGGAGCACGGCCTCCGCGTCGCGCAGTGGGGATTGCAGAACGAACCAGTCTTCGGCATGACCCCCCTCAACGGAGAAAAGGTACAGGCTGGCACTCACCCCAAAATGCCCTACGCCATCATGTTCTACAGCCCGGCGGATTACGCAACGACCCTCAAGTACACCGTCCCCAAGCTCCGCGCCTACATGCCTCAACTCCACATTCATGCCAATAGCTGGGATGGCCCCTCAGGCCCTTATGCCGCAGAGATCAGAAAAGATCCTGAACTGCTGAAGAACATCAATGCATGGACCTGGCATCAGGTCGGCTCCAATTCAAACCTGCAGATCGACGACCAGGCCAAGTACATGGCAGGTGCAGGAGGCAAACCCGTCTACTCAAACGAGTTTGAATATCAGCCTAACGATCTCAAAACGATTCCGTTGCCCTTCATGAATACAGGCCAGTCCCTCATGAACTGGATGGTCTTTGAAAACTCGCCCACCTGGTATTGGCTACACGCACTAAAGCCCGTCACCAATCTCGAAGCGGCCGGCTACGCGCTCGGCTTTTGGCGGCCTGAAGGAGTCTTGAAGAACAATCTCAGACCCAACCTCCAGCCCGGCCATTGGGAGTTCAATCCAGAGAACTGGAACGCCATCGCCGGTTTTCTCAAATACATGCCGTGGGATTCCACCCGCCTCACGGTTGACGAAAGCACGATCCAGCACGATCAGCGCATCCTCGTTTGGCGCAGCAAGGATAAAAAACTCGGCGTAGTCCTCTCCAACCGCGGCACCCAACCATACACGTTCCACCTCTCCGCAAATGATCGCTTAGCCTTGAAGGGCCATCGTTACACAGTCCAAAGATTGGATGACCCCTTGAAAAAGAAGACGGGCAAGCAGATTGACATCACCGTCCCATCGCAGTGTTTCGAGTTCTGGATCACGCCCTGATTAATCTCATCCGCGCGGCCTGACATGCCGTCTTGGTGAGAAGATGTTATGGACCGGAATTGGAGATTTATGTCGGCACCAAAACTGGCTGACATCGCCAAACGCGCAGGTGTCTCGATCGCAGCGGTCTCTATCGCCCTGAACGATCGCGATACCAAGCGCGTCAGTGTAAAAAAAAGGGAAGAGATCCGCAAGATCGCCCAGGAGCTGAGTTACGCTCCAAACGAGCTCGCCAAGGCATTGGCAGAGCGGCGGACCCGCCTTCTCGGCCTCATGGTCCCCCTCCGCGACCCAATCTTTTTCAACCATTTCATCGCCCAGGCTCTCAGCGGCATCCAGGCCACCCTCATGCGTCGCGGCTACAACCTGCTCGTCTACTCTCCGTCAGGCCGCCCCGGCCGTTCCACCCGCGATCAGATCCTCGAAAGCAAGTTCACCGACGGCCTCATCTTCATCAACACCCGCTCTTGCTCCACCCGCGACGTAGCAGAAACAATCAATGAACTAGACGCAGCCAAGATCAAATTCACCATGATCAACTCCTATTACGGCAGAGCCCCAGTCAACTACGTTGGTGTCGACGACTCGGCAATCGGAGAAGCCGCAGTCCAGTTCTTGGTTGAAAAAAAACATCGCCGCATCGCCTTCCTCAGCAGCTCGGAAAAGCTGCCGACCCACATCCATCTCCTGCAGGGATTGCGGCGCGGAATGATTAAGCACGAGCTGGATTTACCAGCTGAAAGAATCGGATGCACTCAATACGACGAGAGCGCAGCCTTGAAAATTCTCGATGGCTGGTTTGCAAATAAGAGCCAGCGGCCAACCGCCATCTTCTGTGCGGATGATCAGCTGCTCATGCACTGTTACGACTACATGGAAGCCCGCGGCCTCAAGATCCCCGACGACATCGCCGTACTGGGCCGCGGCAACGCCGGTTTGATGTCGCTGCTCCGCCCGCGTCCCACGGCCTTCTACATTCCCACCTTCGAAATGGGCGAGCTCGCCGCAGAAATGCTCATCGACTCGATCGAGAAGCCCGAAGGCAAAAGACAAAGAGTCCTGCTCCCCTTCAAGCTACATTCCGGGCAGACCGTCTAGCGCAAAATA
>JAYVDT010000637.1:0-2446 GCA_043749265.1 Rhodanobacteraceae bacterium
CTCGCGGCTCAGAGCGTCGAGGACCGGGACGCAGCCCGCACTCGCAAGCGATTCCACATCACCCCCGGCGAGTTCACGGTGATCCTACTCGGCAAAGACGGCGGCGAAAAGTTCCGCGAACACAAACTTATAACCATCGAGCAGCTGAACGAAATCATCGACGCCATGCCCATGCGCAAAGACGAGAAACTCCAGCGCAAAAAGCATCCATGAAATGGATCTCGCCTGTTGCGGCTGCGCAACAGAATAATGCGGTAAACGGCGGTCTCTCCGGCTACGTAACCGACTCCACTGGAGCCGCCGTTTCCAAGGCACAGACCGGCTTCGCAGCCCCGGACTAATCCAGCCCTGCCTTATCTACCCAGCGCTGGATTAGCTACGAACCTTGGAGTCTGTTTTGCATCCGCGATATCGAATAGCGTGAGGTAGCTCAACCGCACGATCTTTGTCATCTTGACGAAGTCGATCCTGTCCACCGTGTCGCTTACATGGTGATAATCCGGATGAAATCCAGTGAAGAACCAGAGCGCCGGAACATCATGCAGGATGAACGGAAACTGGTCCGAGCGAAAGAAAATTCCCAGAGCCGTATCCCGCTCAAAGCGATCATCGAGCGTGAGTCCAATGTGCTCATCTTCCTGCTGAATCGTGTGCAGAAATTCCGGTGAATACAGCGTTCCCACCAGATTGAGCCGGTTGCTCGTGTCAGCCGGAATCTCAATCACGCCATCGGTCTGCGGACTCGGCTTCTCATCGCGACCGATCATGTCGAAGTTCACCATCGCCCGCGTGGTGGCCAGCGGGCGCAACGGATGCTGCGCCATGTAGTACGAACCCAACAACCCCCGCTCTTCCGAGGCAAACACAACAAAAAGAATGGACCGCTTCGGCCTGATCACGTTCGCCACAAACGCATGTGCAAGCTCGACCACGCCCACCGTTCCGGACCCGTTATCATCCGCCCCGTGCCACACGTCGGAATGTCGCCGTCCGTCCTGCTCCTCCACCTCCGACGCACCGTTGTGATCATGGTGGCCGCTCACGATCAGCGTCTCTGCTGCCAGCGTGGAGTCGCTTCCCTGCAACAGCCCCGCAACGTTATACGTCGTAGCCGCCCGTGTAGAGATGTTGTTCGTCTGCAGCTGTAACTGCACCCCGGCGAGCTCGCGCGCATGAGACTTCAGATCGTGGTCAATCGCACTCTGCAACTCTTTCGCGCTGGCACCGGCATTCTTCAGCAGCTCCTCTACTACCTCAGATGGCACCGTCATCAGCGCAATGCCCACTTCATCGTTCGCGATCGCCTGCAGCGGAATCGGTGTCAACCGCTTTGCCGTGACGCCTGCCAGCACGTTAGCCAGTCGCTTGGACGTCGGAACATGGGTCGCATTCGGCTCCTGCATCAGCAGCACGGCGATGGCGCCATGTCGCTGCGCATTCAGAAGCTTCACGCGGCTCGTGGCATACCGCGTATTGCCCGTTCCGTTGAAGATCGACTTCGGGTCATCCTCCTGCGGTTCGTGCTCCATCAGCAGCACAATCTTGCCCCGAACATCCACCTTCGCATAATCGTCGTAGTTCAATTCCGGCGCGGTGATCCCGTAGCCGACATAGACCAAGCCAGCAGACGCATCCACCTTGTTGCGGAACGCACCACTTACCACCGGCGCATGCCACTGCTGGTGCGTGCCATCTTTGCGCGAGAGACTCAGCAACGTCGCCGCCGGATCAGGCTTGTATTCAATGAGCGGCACTGCCTGCATGAACGATGGCTTGCCCGAAGTATCGATCGCCGCTGGCTTCAACCCAGCCTTGGCAAATTCTGCGGCGACCCACTCCGCCGCAGCATCGTCGCCGGGCTGCAACGACATTCGGCCCTGCAACCCATCGCCCGCAAGAAACGTCAGGTTGGCGCGCAGGTCGGCTTCACGAATCGAATTGAAGCCAGCCTGGACGCGCGCCGCAACCGGCACCTGCGCAGTGAGCGCTGAAGTCAAAGCGAATATCAGAACAGACAATGTGCGGAGCGAACGCAAAGAAGTCCTCATCGCTCTACTATGGCATGACCGCGCGGGCCTGCCCTCGTCAACGAGGAACAGACTGCAGGTCATGGCCGGAGTGACCATCGTGGCTGCTCCAGTTGACCATCAAAACCCCGTCAAACCCTGAAGCGCTCACAACCACCAAACCCCTCTCGAATTCTGCCGAGCGGGGTTTCGTTTGCCTGCCTCCCTACTTTGGACCCTAAGTATCCATAAGCTTGAAACTGGATCCGGGGTTCGGGGTTCGAATCCGGCTAAAGTCCTGTGGTGAAAGACTTCAGCGCATGAGGTGAAAGGTACTTTTCTGGGGGTTACAGATCCCCAAGGGCCCGGATGCGCCCATGCACGACACCCGCAAACTGATTTACCTCATTCACCGAATATCCTGCCGCCCAGAATGCATC
>JAYVDT010000638.1:0-2437 GCA_043749265.1 Rhodanobacteraceae bacterium
GCGATTACGACGACCGGTCCGGGCGTCAGCGTGGCAGATTATGGTGCAGGCATCGTCTCGTCAGTGATCCCGAATGAGGCGATTGCGCTATACGGTGGATGGAAGACGAATGGTGCGAACACCTACACGCCGTTGATGACGACCACCGCCCCGGATGGCCTAGCGACGTTTCTGCCCAGCAATGACCAACCCGTTCAGCCGGGCAGCAGCTTAACTTACACAGTCTCGCTTCGCTTCACGCCGGAAGGCGCTCCCGCAGATGCTTCGGATGCGTATGCAAGCTTTGCGGCAAAGTATCCAAGCCAGATGACCTGGACGGACAAGCGCGTAATCGGTACAGCCTATTTAGCAAGTTCTCCTTCAAACGCCGACATCACACAACCAGGCGGCTTTCCAACTAATCCGCGGCGCTACTTCAACGATGCCTCCGTCGACATCACGTCGGCGCCAGGCCTGCAGGCTTTTCAGGACCGCATGCTGGCACAGGCCGTAAGCAGTGCAAGCAATGCGCAGGCTATGAATGGCCAAGCCGTCATGACGTGGGACATAGAAGGCGAGGAGCATCCGCAGAGCACGAGTTACGTTTGCTCTCCGGACCAGATAGCGTCTGTCGCGCCGGAGATGGAGAGCATCATCGCCAATTCCAGCTCTACGTACTTCGGCCGCAAGCTCGATGATGCGTACTTCCAGATCATGTCGAACGCAGGGCTGAAGATTGGTTTGTGCCTTCGTCCGCAGATGTATACGCAGGGTCCGAACGGTACGGCCAGCCAGAACTTTCTATCCACGAATGCGGCGATCATTGCTAATCTGGAGAATAAGGCCCGCTATGCGAACTCACGTTGGGGAGCAACGCTGTTTTATGTCGATTCAACGGTCGACACAAATGGTGGAACTCTTGATCCAGCGATCTTTCAGCAATTGATCACGGATATGCCCAACGTGCTGTTTATCCCGGAAGAGACCACGCCCCGCTACTATGCGTACAGTGCTCCGTTTTATTCATTTCTGTTCCATACAGATTTGGGTACAGCGGCCTCCGCACACCTCTTGTATCCGAAAGCATTCGGCGTGAATCTGGTGAACGACGTCTCTGCTTCGACGTTGACTGCTTACACTCCGCAGCTCACACAATCGGTGAAGGGCGGAGACATCCTGATGGGCCACGCGGATTACTGGCAGGACAATGATCCAACGCTGGTGTCCATCTACAAGGCTGCGGGAATTTCAGCACCGACGACAGTTCAAGTAACGCCGACAATTACGTGGCCGACTCCCGCGGGCGTCAGCCTCGGGGCGGCATTGTCCGCAAATCAACTCAATGCCACAGCAAATGTTGCAGGCACCTTCCGCTACAACCCCGCGGCGGGGTTTGTGCCCGCAGTAGGGACTACGACGCTTCAAGCAACCTTCACACCATCGGATACGGTCAAGTACGCAACGACGACTGCAACCTCAACATTAAGGGTGGCGAGCGGAGCACAGGCAACGCCGGCAATCACATGGGCGGCACCGAGATCCATCGTTTATGGCTCTGCACTATCAACGGCGCAGTTGAACGCTGCGGCCAATGTCCCCGGCAGGTTTACCTTTAGCCCATCGCTGGGAACGGTCTTGAGCGTTGGAACGAAGAATCTGCAAGTAAGTTTTACGCCGCTCGATACCGTTACGTATCGGTCGCAAACCAGCTCAACTAGCCTTGTCGTCTCGCCGGCCACTCCTCGACTCACGTGGTCCACCCCTGTCGCATTGACATATGGAACGGGGCTTTCGAAAACACAGCTGAATGCCACCGCAAACGTCGCGGGAACATTTAGCTACAACCCTGCATTGGGGACCGTTCCGGCACCGGGGACCACGCTGTTGCACGTGACTTTCACCCCGACGGACGCAGTGGATTACACCAGGCAGACCGCCACCGTAACACTAACCGTCAAGGCCGCCAGCGTTCCTCCTGTTATCGCAAGCAATCTATCCATCCTCTCGCCTTCAACAGGGGTGACCGTCTCGGGCATCATCTCGGTGGGGGGCCTGTGCAAATTGTTTTTGGATAGCGCAGGAACTTACCTGATGGTTGACGGCGTGGAAGCAGGAACCGATCGGGTTATGGAGGCACCATGGGTGTACGAGCTGGATACAACGACCCTGAGCAATGGGCCGCATATCCTGCAGCTCTGGGGTCATGACACAGGTAATAACACTACGGTCTCGGCAGGCGTAACAATCAACGTCATCAACTAAAGTCTCTGTGATGGGCTCGGAGGGCTTATGCCTCCGAGCCTCCTCGCATCGGACCACGATGGCGGCTGGGTGCCCACCTCTCCTCGTCCCGTTTTCGCGGTCGTCGCGACCGCAAGGTATTCGGCGTGAACGAGGTTCTTCAACACCTGGGCTGGCGCGGCCAGACTCTTATCTGAAGCCGTCTGGACGTTGCTCT
>JAYVDT010000639.1:0-2427 GCA_043749265.1 Rhodanobacteraceae bacterium
GAGCCCCTGCCCTTCCTGATGGAGCGAACTCCCTACGGAGTGGATGGATACGCCGCGGCGGCCATTCCAAAAATAATGCCCGAACTCGCAAAGAGCGGCTACATCTTCGTGTTTGAAGACATTCGCGGACGCTACGGGAGCGAAGGTCAGTTCGTCATGAATCGTCCCATCGTCGCGCACACCACGAAGACCGACGTGGATGAGACGACGGACACACGGGACACCATTGATTGGCTGCTGAAGAACATGAAGAACAACTCCGGCAAGGTAGGGGTGCTGGGAATCTCTTACCCCGGCTTTCTGGCCATCATGGCCGGCATTGACGCACATCCCGCAGTGAAGGCGATCTCCCCACAGGCGCCCATGACCGACATTTGGAAGGGCGACGACTTCTTCCACAATGGCGCATTTCGCGAGACCTACGGCTTTGACTATGTGCAGCAGCTTGAGGCGCAGAAGACCGATGTGCGTGTCTCGTCGAAACAGGATCAGTATGACTTCTTCCTGAAGAACGTGAACTTTGCCGGGGCCGCGAGCGTGGCTAAAATCGCAGGCCTGCCCACTTCAAAGATCTTTCTCGCCCAGCCCAGCTACACGAAGTTCTGGCGCGACATGGCCGTCGAGGACCACCTCACGAAGGTTGAAGTCCCCACGCTGGAAGTCGGCGGTTGGTGGGATCAGGAAGACATGTGGGGCACCCAGGCCGAGTATGAGGCACTCCACAAACATGATGCAAAGCATGAAGTCTTCATGGTCCTCGGACCGTGGAATCACGGCGGCTGGGCACGAGAGCCCGGAGACTCGCTGGGCGGAAAGTTCGGCAGGTTAACGTTCGGCGAAAAAACCGCCCAGGACTATCGCACACGTTTCGAGGCTCCATTCTTCGAGCACTATCTAAAGGGCAAAAGTGGCTTCGATCTCAAGGGTGTAGCAAGCTTCCGCACCGGCGCAAACAAGTGGGAACGGTATGACGTCTGGCCGCCGAAGAGTGGCTTCCGCCAGGAGCAATTGTCGTTGCAACCAAATGGCACGCTCACTGAGGACGACAGCAGAAAATCCGCGTCCAGGGGACAGATCGCAACCTACGTCGCCGATCCCGCAAACCCTGTGCCCTACCGCAATCGTCCCATTCAATCCACCTATGGCGACGGCTCGCTCTGGCGCACGTGGCTCGTCGAAGATCAGCGCTTCATTGATGGCCGCAAAGACCTGGCCGAGTTCAAAGGTCCCGTCCTCGACAAAGACATGACCGTAACCGGCGACGTCACGGCGGATCTCTTCGCCTCCACCTCCGGCACCGATGCCGACTGGATCATCAAGCTCATCGACGTCGATCCCAACGGCACCGAAACCATGATCGTGGACGAGATCTTCCGCGGCCGCTATCGCAAGAGCTTTGAGCAACCCGAACCCATCCCCACGGGCACAGTCGAAGAGTACAAGTGGTCGCTCCACGGCGCGGACCACACCTTCCTCAAGGGTCATCGCATGATGGTCGAGGTGCAATCAAGCTGGTTCCCACTCTACGATCGCAACCCCCAGACGTTTGTCGAAAACATAATGACTGCTCCGGCGTCGGCCTACCAGAAAGCAACCGTGACAATTTACGGCGGAAGCCATCTGGATTATTTGTCGCCCATCCAATAGCGCAAGGAGGGCCTAGTGGTCATCAAGACGATCAGCACGCGCGAGGTCTACCGAAACCGATGGACCTCCGTGCGCGAAGATGTGATCGAGCGTGCCAACGGCGTCCGCGGCATCTACGGAGTCATCGACAAGGATCCGGCCTGCATCATCATCCCGCTGGAGCGCACCTCTCAGGGCGATTTTGTCTACCTGATCGAGCAGTTCCGATACACCGTCATGGGCCGGTTCCTGGAGTTTCCACAAGGTGGCTGGGAGATTCCCAACGTCGTCCCTGAAGAGATGGCTCGCGGCGAATTGAAGGAAGAGACCGGTCTCACCGCAGGGCGTATGACGCACCTCACCAATTTGCAGATTGCCTATGGCGTGATGAACCAGTTGCACCACATCTATCTCGCCGAAGACCTCACCCACGGAGACACTCAGCCCGACCCCGAGGAGTCGGATCTCATCCTGCATCGAGTAGCTGTGCCGGAGTTTGAAGAGATGCTGCTGGACGGACGCATCGTCGACAACTGCACAGCCGCCGCCTGGGGCGTCTATCGCGTGTGGCGAGACCGGCGACCATGAAACTTTGGAAAGAGTAGTAACGGGATATCTGAGAGCTTCATCCGAGGGATACAAAGAAGCGTGGCTGTGCTAGAGAACCAGGTTGGCAGCGAGCTTCGAGAAGCATGCAGCCGTGATCTCCCAAGATGACACCTCGCTCCGGGTCGGCCAGCGTAGCCCAAACCTGAGCGTAGCCCAACCCTGAGCGAAGATCGCATCTTCCCACGGAAGACT
>JAYVDT010000640.1:0-2426 GCA_043749265.1 Rhodanobacteraceae bacterium
ACTACCTGCGCTTGGATCTCATCAGACGGCCAGGTTCCTTCGTAGATGAAGAATCCTCGACCAAAGCTATTGTCCGTGATCGCAGCCCATTTGCTCAAAAAGGGATCGTCATATCTGGCGAGCACCGTTGCATGTTCCGGCAGCAGCATCTCGGCCCAATAAGAAACCTTATTGGCGTCTCCGGCATGGAATGGATCACCTGCAAGACCTATGGGTATCTTCAATGACGAAAACTCCTGGTACGAGATGCCTGCGGCCTCCCGCAGAGGACCCGGTGCCCGCACGCTCCGTACCATTGAGTTCTCATTAGCAAACCCGCTCTTAAAAGTCATGATGACCTGTCCTCCGCTCTTTACATATTCAGAGAGCTTCTTCAGCAACGCTTCATCTGCAATGTAAAGGGCAGGGACCAGGACGATTTTGTAGTCGCCGAAGTTCGCTTGCTCGGGCACGATGAAATCAACGCCTACATTCTCTTTGTAGAGGACACGATGCAGTTGTTCAACAAGCGCCGTATAGTCCGCGGATCGGCTATCGTCGCCGATATTACCGCTTCCCCTCGACGCTCTTGCCAGCGGCATAAAGTCCAGTGCGTTTGCCGAATCTGCACTGTAAAGAATGGCGACCTCGTTCCTGATTTTCAAATTTACCAAGGCCGGTCCAATGCGCTTGAGCTCCGCTCCGGTCTTAGAGATCTCTTCATAGACCCTATTTGGTTCGCGATCATGACCTAAAACGCCCTTCCAGTAGGTCTCTTGCCCGGAGTGCAGTGTTGCCCAGTGCCAGTACTCAACCATATTGGCGCCACTAGCAAGGTCACTATAGACGTCCAGTCGCGCCTGTCCATCGTATGGAGGAAACTGTTCGCTTGAATCCCATCCGATAGCCTGGGCATTGGTCTCGGTTACAAGATAGTTGTTCCTGTGCAATGACCGATAATAGTCTCCAATAAAGCTCTGCCGCTCTCCATTGAAGTCTTCCTGCGTCCCGTGATAAACGTTTACGCCGATGATATCCAACGAACGTCCGACCTGATATTCGTTGACGTCTCGATGTAGCCCGCCAGAAAAGTCGTGCATAACGAACTGATCCTGACGCCTGTATTGCCTCACCAGGTCAGCTTGCCACCATAAGAAGTCCGAGACCTCAGCCTGTTCCCAGCGCGTCCATTCCAGCTTGTAACCTGTGCTTTGTGCGCGGTCGCGTGTGGGCATATTCTCCCAGCCGTTGACGTCCTGCCCCCAGTAGTTCAAGAGCCACGCACGATTCAACGCGTCGGTCGTCCCAAATTTGTCTTTCAAATGCTGTACAAAGCCGGTGAAGACATCGTGATTGATCGCCCCGCTGGAGCCCGTCTCGTTGTCGATCTGCCAGCCGATGACGTTAGGGTTGTTTTTATAGTGCTCGACCAGGTGGCGAATGACCCTTCCGGCATAGAACCTGTAGGCCGGGCTGGTTTGATCGTAAGTCTGGCGCATTCCATAGCCTGTTGAGCCACCCTGAAGAGTCTGCGCCATCACTTCCGGATGCTCATGATATAGCCATGTCGGGATGGAGTAAGTAGGAGTGCCAAGGATAACCTTGATGCCTGCTTTATTCATCGCGTCCACGACCTTATCCATCCATGCGTATTCAAAGCGGCCATCCTCTGGCTCCCATAGACTCCACGTAGATTCGCCCATACGAACGACGTTGAAGCCGGCGGCCTTCATCATGCGGATATCATCGTCGAGACGTTCCGTAGGCTCGTACTCGCTGTAGTAAGCAGCACCATAAAGAACCGTAGGCATGTTGGGCTGCTCCAACTTGGATGCGGGGAGCGCCGAAATCTGCTGACCAAAGCAAAACATTGCAGGTACGCTCATGAGCGAACACGCGAACAATGTACTTAAAAGACTACGAACTGGAAACGTCATTACAGTATCTCCGACACACTTCCCTGACATGTTGGTAAATGGCAGGGTTGTTGCTGAATGAAGAGCGCCATTCCCAAGTTTCTTAGGGAAGTTCCTTTATTCCGTTGCCTTCCGTCATCAAAAAAAACCTGTCCAACTTGGTGGGCGCGGGAAAGGATTCGCTACGTCCGCTCGGCCAGCGCACCTCAAGTTTTTCAATGCTTGCAGCATTCCCGAGGCCAAAGTGCAGACGCGGATCAGAGCTTGAAGCAAAGCTTCCACCAGCCGTCACATCGGCCCGCTGACGGAATCCATGTGCTGTGAGCCACACAGTCGCTCCAATCGCATCGCGAGCACTTCCGCGCTTTCCCTTGCCCGTTGGCGGCAGACCAATCAGTTTAAAACCAATCCAGTGGTTGCCATTTTGCACCACATTACGGAACAGCGAAGGAGTGTCATCCATGTTGTTCACGACGCAGTCGATACGCCCATCATTAAACAAGTCGCCGCAAGCCATCCCTCGTGCGGACG
>JAYVDT010000641.1:0-8226 GCA_043749265.1 Rhodanobacteraceae bacterium
GGTCGGTGAGTTCGAACTTCTCGACGAAGTCTTCTCCGCCGAGATCAACGATGCGCTCCTCTGGGAGGCTGTCAAGCATTACCGCGCAGCACTCCGTCAAGGTACTGCGGCCACCAAAACCCGCAAGAACGTTTCGGGTTCCGGTAAAAAGCTTTGGAAGCAGAAGGGAACGGGCCGCGCGCGTATCGGTTCAATCCGGTCTCCACTTTGGCGCTCGGGTGGTACGGTCCACGGACCCCAGCCCCGCAGTTACGAATACGCCTTTCCCCGTAAGAAGCTCATGGGTGCTCTCCGTTCGGCGATCTCCGCGAAGATCCACGATGGCAAATTCACCGTGGTTGACTCGTTCGTCCTCGCCGAGGGAAAGACGAAGCTTTATCGCCAGGCACTCACTAAGCTCGAAGCCGGAAAAACAACTCTACTTGTTGAGTCCAGCCGCAAGCTCGAAGAGAAGCTTTACCTAGGCAGCCGAAATTTGCAAGGCGTTGAGTTGGTACTCTCGTCTGAGGTTCACCCCTACGATCTGCTCCGCTACGAGCACGCCATCTTCTCGAAGGATGCGCTCGAGGCCATTCAGGAAACGCTGAAGAAAGCCGTTTCCAAGCGCCAGCATGCTGCCGCACAAGAGGTTGCATAAATGCCTACCCTTTATACCGTTATCCGTCGCCCGCTCATTACTGAAAAAGGTATGACTGTCAAAGAGACTCAAAATACCCTTGTGTTTGAAGTTGCTGAGAAAGCCACCAAGACCGAAGTCAAGCAGGCTGTAGAAACTCTCTTCAAGATCAAGGTTGCGGCTGTCCGCACGGCCATCGTTGAAGGCAAGGAGCGCCGCCGCGGCAAGTTTTCTGGATACCGTCCGGACTGGAAGAAAGCTTACGTTAGGCTGAAGGACGGCGAAAAGCTGCCGGACTATCTCAACTCGATCTAGCTCCCTCAACAACCTTTGTGACACGACTAACGAGCAACACCCAAGCCAGGCTGCGAACAAGTAAAGCCAGGTAGGCAAGGAAATAAGACAATGCCGATTAAATCATTCCGACCGATTACCCCGACTCTGCGCTTCCAGACGAAGCTGGTCAACGACGACATTACGACAAGCGAACCGTACAAGCCATTGCTTACCGTCAAGCCCCGTACCGGCGGTCGTAACAGCTCGGGTAAGATGACCATTCGCCACCAGGGCGGCGGTCACAAACAGAAGCTGCGTTTGATCGATTTCAAGCGTGAAAAGTACGGGATCCCCGGCATGGTACAGACGATCGAGTATGACCCAAACCGCAGCTCCCGTATCGCGCTCGTCGCTTACGCAGACGGTGAGAAGCGTTACATCATTCAGCCGGTAGGATTGAAAGTTGGACAGCAGATCATGTCCGGCCCCGAGGCTGATATCCTTGTTGGAAATGCCCTTCCGCTAAAGAACATCCCTCTCGGTACGATCGTTCACAACATCGAGCTTCGTCCGGGTAAGGGGGCACAGATGGCCCGTTCTGCCGGCGCGCAAGTTAACCTGATCGCCAAGGAAGGCGACTACGCTCTCCTTAAGCTGCCATCCGGCGAGACTCGCAAGGTACTCGTTGAGTGTATGGCGACCATCGGCCAGGTTGGAAACACGGATCATGAAAACGTTACAATCGGGAAGGCCGGTCGTAATCGTTGGAAGGGTATCCGTCCCGCCAACCGTGGAGTCTCGATGAACCCGGTTGACCACCCGCACGGTGGTGGTGAGGGTAAGACCTCGGGCGGACGCCATCCGGTTACCCCTTGGGGCCAGCCGACCCGCGGATACAAGACTCGTAATAACAAGCGAACGGATGCGTTTATTGTTACTCGTCGCAACAAGGGCAAGTAGGGCAGAAGAGTCCGGAGCCTCCCGTCGTGGTTTCGGGTGCAATTTGGCAAGAGGGATGTAAAGCCACACCAAGTCTCGCGGCACACCCCCTAGGGAACTAAGGAAGAGGCCAACAGATTCGTCGTATTCAGCATGCATCAGGGAGTCATTTATGTCACGTTCCGCCAAGAAGGGCCCATTCATCGACGGCCATCTCCTTACCAAGATCACGGTCATGAACCAGACCAACGACAAGAAAGTGTTGCGCACCTGGTCGCGTCGCTCAACTATTTTCCCAGAATTTGTCGGTCATACCATCGCTGTGCACAACGGCCGCAAGTTCATTCCGGTCTACGTGACCGAGAACATGGTCGGCCACAAGCTCGGCGAATTTTCTGCAACTCGGACCTTCAAGGGTCACTCGGCCAAGTCCGGCGAAAGCTCTGCAAAGCCCCGTTAGCCAATAGGGCTCAGAGCGTTGAGCCGAAAATGCCCCAAAGTTCTCTCAGTTGAGATTGAAGGATAAGATTATGGCGAAGTCAGCAGTTATGAAAGTTCAAGAGTTTCGCGCGGAAGCTAAATTCCAGCGCACCAGCCCGCAGAAGGCGAAGCTAGTGCTTGACATGATCAAGGGCTTGCGTGTCGAGCAGGCGATTAACACCATTCACTTTAGCACTAAGCGCATGGCGCCCGTGGTTGAGAAGGTGCTGCAGTCGGCGATTGCCAATGCGGCCTACGTCTCGGGTGAACAGGGACTTGATGTCGACGTCGATAACCTTTACGTTCACACGGCCATTGCGAACGAGGGCCCACGCTTGAAGCGGATCCGCCCTGCTCCGATGGGCCGTGCATTCCGTTACCAGCGTCGCCTTTGCCATATCATCGTTACGGTTGCTGAGAAGGGTAGGGTGGTTGCGTCCACCGTTACTCCTTCCAGGGGGACGAAGGCGGCAGCGAATAAGCCTGTGGCCAACAAGCCCCCGATTAAAAACAAGGCAAAGCCGGCAAAGGGCAAGGCATAGTTTTCCAGTTCGTTTTCTGCAGGGAATGGCAGAAGACGGTAGACTTAGAGTTTTGTGACAGTGCTGTGTCGGCTCAACCGGCGATAGCAGATTAGTAAAGGGAAGCTATGGGACAGAAAGTCCATCCGTATGGGTTTCGCCTCGGCATCAACAAGCCGTGGAAGTCGCGCTGGTTTGTTGAACGCGGTTATGACAAATTGCTTGTCGAGGACGTGAAACTGAAAGCTGAACTTCGCGAGAAGCTCAAGGCGGCCGGTGTAAGTTCGGTAGAAGTAGAGCGCCCAGGCAACAAGCTGCGCCTGATTATCCGCACGGCGCGCCCGGGCATCATCATCGGGCGCAAAGGCGCCGAGATCGACAAGCTTAAGGCCGACATTCAGAAACGTACCTCGCGTGAAGTGTTTATCGACATCTTAGAAGTCAATAAGCCTGAACTCGATGCCCAACTCGTCAGCGAGAACATTGCATTGCAGCTTGAGAAACGTGTCAGTTTCCGTCGCGCTATGCGCAAGTCGGTTGACTCGGCTTTACGTTTCGGTTGCAAAGGGATCAAGGTCCGCGTATCGGGCCGTCTGAACGGCAATGAAATTGCCCGTTCAGAATGGTACCTCCAAGGCCGGCTGCCGCTGCACACGCTGCGCGCCGACATTGACTACGGGTTTTCCGAAGCGAACACCACTTACGGAATCATCGGCGTCAAGACCTGGGTCTACCGTGGTGACATCTACGAGCAGAAGAAGCGCCGGGATCAGGGTGCTTCGACGACCGCAACAGCCGGCGCCTTCCAGGCCTAGTTTAGAGCTTTTACTTAGGGGATTTACAAATGTTGATGCCGAAGAAAGTAAAGTTCCGCAAGCAGCAGCGCGGACGCATGAAGGGCAAAGCCTGGCGTGGTTCCGATATCTCATTCGGCGATTTCGGCCTGAAGGTTATGGAATGCGGCTACATCACCGATCGTCAGATCGAAGCGAGCCGTATCGCGATGACGCGCTTTATCAAGCGTGGTGGTAAGGTTTGGCTCCGAATCTTCCCAGACAAACCGATCACGAAGAAACCGGCCGAAACCCGTATGGGTAAGGGTAAGGGTGCTCCGGATCACTGGGTGTGTGTTGTTCGCCCAGGCCGCATTCTGTTCGAGATGGAAGGCGTTACGCCTGAACTTGCAAGAGAAGCAATGCGACTGGCTGCTCATAAGCTTCCTCTGAAAACATCGTTCGTCATGCGTCACGATGTCAAGACCGCAGTTGCTGCCAAGTAACTCAAGCAACTACACGCATTACTGCAATGCCGTTCAGGCAAGAAAGTAGAATTCATGGAACTCGATAAGATCCGTAGTCAAAGTGGCGAGGAGTTGATCTCGACGCAGACCACAGCTGCCGAACAACTCTTCCGTCTCCGCTTCCAGAAGTCTCTGGGCAACCAGGAGGGCGTAAAAAAGCTCCGTGTGTTGAAGCTGGATATCGCCCGCGCCAAAACCGTCGCCCGTGAGCGTACGCTTGCTGCCGAGAAGGTCGCCCACCCCGTCGTGAAGAATGTCGCGCCGGCCAAGAGCACCCGCACCGTGCGGAAGCAGAAAGCGATGAAGGCATAAGCATGGCAGATATCCAGAGCACAACATCTACGATCCCCCAGACTCCGACCGAGACGACTCGCGCTGCTGCGGGTCGCCGCAACGAGAAGATCGGTATCGTCGTCTCCACCAAGATGCAGAAGACCATCGTTGTTGAGATCGAAATGCGCAAGGCTCACCCCAAATACAAGCGTGTCATGAAGTCAAACAAGAAGTTCTATGCGCACGATGAGCAAAACTCCGCGCGCATGGGCGATGTGGTTCGCATCCGCGAGATGCGTCCGCTATCCAAACTGAAGCGCTGGTCGCTTGAAGAGATCGTTCGCCGTTCGTCGCTGTCCGAGCCGGCTGCGGCCAAGCCTACTGCCATCGCAACGCCTACGTCCAAGTAACTTTGAGTCCTAACGAGGGCGTTACCGCCCGGGAGATTCGCAATGTCAGTACAAATGCGTACCATGCTCGATGTAGCCGATAACTCAGGCGCGCGTAAGCTGCAGGTCATTCTGCCGCTTGGCGGTGGGCTCGGCAAGAAAGCCGGACTTGGCGACGTCGTAACGGCGGCTGTCAAAGAAGCCTCGCCCGATGGCACTGTCAAGAAGGGCAAGGTCGTCAAGGCGGTCATTGTCCGTACCCGCAAGGAATATCGCCGCCGGGATGGCACATACATCCGCTTTGACCAGAATGCGGCTGTCGTCGTGAATGACGGCATGGAGCCTGTTGGCACTCGCGTCTTCGGACCCGTTGCCCGCGAACTCCGTGAGAAGAAGTTCCTCAAGATCGTCTCGCTTGCTCCCGAAGTTATCTAGCTCCTCGTCAGCCAAGCACGCTCGGCTGGCTTAACGTTGGACTCCGGCTCCGATAGATCGCCGAGGAAGGAACCACATGCCAGTTCGTGTTCAGGAAAAGCCAAAGTTCAAGATTAAAATCAAGCGTAACGATCAGGTTGTTGTTATCGCTGGTAAAGATGCTGGCAAGAAGGGTCGCGTTCTACGTGTACTCGCTGAGAGAAATCGCGTCCTTGTTGAGGGGGTGATGATGATGAAGAAGCACATCAAGCCCAATCCGCAGAAGAACATCAAGGGTGGGATCGCCGAGCAGGAGGCGACCATTCACCTTTCGAACGTTATGCTGCTTGATTCCGAAGGCAACAAGACCAGGACCGGTACGCGCATGGAAGGCGAGAAGAAGGTTCGTTTCGCAAAGACGAATGATGTTGTCGTCCCCGAGAAGAAGATAAAGAAGTAGTATCCGGTTCCAATCCGGGCGACATCTCGATACACTAATGATGGTTCACCCCACGAAACGGTAGACGCTGAGCTAGCCTGTAAGACGGCGAACCATGCAATCCGGAACCGTGGAGAAAGCGAAGAAAATCTAATGGCCGCACGTTTTCGCGACAAATATCACAACGAAATCAGAGAGAGTCTCAAGAAGGAACTCGGTATTGAAAATCCGATGGCGATTCCCCGGCTCGAGAAGATCGTTATCAATATGGGTTTGGGTGAAGCGACCCAAAACGTAAAAATCATGGACCCTCTGGTTGCTGATCTGGCTTCCATTGCAGGTCAAAAACCGGTCATCACCAAAGCAAAGAAATCCATTGCGCAATTCAAGCTTCGTGAAGGAATGCCGATTGGAGCGATGGTTACGCTGCGGGGCGATAACATGTACGAGTTTCTGGACCGCCTGATCTCGATCGCTCTTCCCCGTGTGCGCGATTTCCGTGGAGTATCGACTAAGAGCTTCGACGGCCGCGGCAACTACACGCTCGGTCTACGCGACCAGTTGATTTTCGCCGAAATCGATTACGCGAAGGTTGACAAGCTCAAGGGGATGAACGTGACCATCGTCACGACAGCTGAGGACGATAACGGAGCTCGCGCCCTTCTCAAGGGCTTTGGCATGCCGTTCCGCGTCGGCGCTTAGTCAAGCGTTCTAACTCAAAAGACTTTCAACGTAGTAAAGAAGATAGGAATCGTAGATCATGTCGACGACTGCAAAAGCTGTCAAAGATGCAAGAAAGCCGAAATTCAAATCACGCCAGCACAATCGCTGCCAGCTCTGCGGTCGTCCACGTGCCTTTCTTCGCAAGTTCGGCGTATGCCGTCTTTGCTTTCGCTCGCTGGCCCTCAAGGGTGAGATCCCGGGTGTCGTGAAGTCGAGCTGGTAGACCCCGAAAGTCCGGAAACACCATAGTAAACATTTCCGCTGGTTCCTTAGGAGACACCTAGGGCGAACGGGGGATGAAGGAGATTTAATGAATTTGACCGACCCAGTAGCCGACTTCCTTACCCGCATCCGAAACTCGATGCGCGCACGTCACCAAAAGCTCGATGTTCCCGCCTCAAAGTTGAAAGCCGAGATCGCCCGTATCCTCAAGGAAGAGGGTTACATCGCGAATTATAAGCCGACCGAAGAGAACGGAATGAAGGTTATCCGCGTGTACCTGAAGTACACCGCCAACAACGAGAGCATCATCCGCGACCTCAAACGCATCTCCCGTCCAGGCTGCCGTGTTTATCAGGGCAAAGATGATATCCGCCGTGTACAGAATGGACTCGGTATTGCGATTCTTACAACACCGAAGGGCGTTATGACTGGCCGTCAGGCGCGTCGCGAAGGTGTTGGCGGCGAACTTCTCTGCGAAGTCTGGTAGTCCTGTCAGAAGATACAACATCTGGTCGAAAGGTCAGGTCTCCCGGCTGCAGTGGAATGGTCATGGGGCAACCCGCCACGACTCGCAAGCCATAAAGGAATCTAAATGTCACGAATTGGTAAGAAACCGATCGCACTGCCGGCAAATGTGAAATACACGGTCGATGGCAACACTGTTTTGGTTGAAGGACCAAAGGGCAAGGTTGTGGCTCTGGTTCCCAAGGGCATTACTCTGGTCAAGAAGGAGAATGAGCTTGTGCTGGAGCGGGAGAACGACTCTCAAGCCGGTTTCCATGGATTGGCTCGCGCTCTGGTATTCAACGCCGTCACCGGCGTAACCACCGGTTGGACCAAGGAGCTTGATATCGTAGGTATCGGTTACCGTGCGGAACTAAAGGGAAAAGATATGGTCGTATTCACCCTCGGCTACTCTCACCCTATCGAGTTCCCGCTCCCTACCGGTATCGAAGTTACGATCGATCCCAAACAGCTCCACCTGACCATCGCCGGAATCGACCGGCAGAAGGTCGGCCAAGTGGCCGCCGATATGCGTTCGCTGCGCAAGCCTGACCCCTACAAAAACAAGGGCGTTCGTTACACTGGCGAGAAGTTGAAGAAGAAAGTTGGAAAGACCGGCGCGAAATAAGGACGCTGCCTGCAGGGATTACTTTCGTAGCCGCTGCAGGCCTCAACATTACCGAACGTCCCCAGCTGCTGCGGACGCTACTAGGAAGGAAAAATATTATGATCAATCCCCGCCAACGCAACGTGATTCGCCAGCGAGTCCATACGCGTATCCGTGAAAAGATGTCCGGTACTGCCGAGCGTCCCCGCCTCAATGTTTATCGTTCGCTCAATCACATCTACACCCAGCTTATTGATGATGCCAATGGCGTCACAATCGTTTCCGCATCCTCGCAGGGCAAGAAGGGTGAGGAAGTCGGCTACGGCGGTAACATTGCCGCTGCTAGGCTTGTTGGCAAGTTAATCGCCGAGCGCGCGCTGGAGAAAGGCGTGAAGAAGGTTGTGTTTGATCGCGGAGGTTATCTCTATCACGGCCGCGTTAAAGCTCTCGCCGATGCGGCACGTGAAGCTGGTTTGGATTTCTAAGCTTTGCACATTGGGATTGGTAGACATTGAAGAGCGCG
>JAYVDT010000642.1:0-2424 GCA_043749265.1 Rhodanobacteraceae bacterium
TCCAACCGTGATCAATTCGTAAAAGAGATCGGCTCAGACCCAACCCTCGGCAACATCGCGCCCGTCGCCGACTTCACCAACCCCAAAGGCAAGAAGAGCTTTGGAGACATCTTAAACGAGCAGTGGAACCGCGAGCAGGTCCTCGAAACACTCCAGGCCGTCGCAACATCCATGGAACCCGGTAGACACCCAAACGAAGAAAACGCAGAGCCGAAACTCTGCGTCGTCATCCAAAATCTAGTCGGGCCTTTAGCTCAGGCGCAAGCCCAACTACGCAGCCTGATTGTGACCCCTCTGACCCCGATGCCCCGCATCGGCCATACGCGCAACCAGAACCGGCAGGCCAAACAGCACACCTGCAACCAGCCCAGTCGAAACCAGGTCATTCCGATAGAACGGCACTGCCGCCGCGTAGCAAGCCGCAAGACCGGAAAGCGTATGCGGATACATGTTGCCCATCCAGACCACAAAGTTGCTCAGAATGAAGAACGACGTCGCGGACCCCACCACGCTGGCTGCCACGCGCAAAACCGTTGCACGCCGCAGAACCTGGTGGCCCAGCAGGCAAACGCCCGCATACCACGCCCACGTCACCAGATAACCCGTTACATGGAAGGCATAGTGATAAGCGTAGGTCGTCAGGCAGAAATCCGTCATCATCAGAGCCGCTACCGCCACTCCACACTGCCACCGCGGCCGCCGAGCCCCAAAAAACAACAAACTTCCCCCAACTGCCGTGAAGTTCATGGCGGTCATATGAAGAACGGGAGGAAGAAGGCGGCTTAGAAGGGCAAGCAGAAGAACAAGATAGGCGAGCATAAAAGTGGGACCTCAAGTAGGCGGGCTATTTTGATTGTCGCGGTTCAAAGGTCCGAGGTCAAATCACAGTATCAACAACAATATTGATCGCCTGAACAGTTCAACCCGGCCGAAGCCGGGTCGAAGGCGGTAAATGCCAGGCTTACTGCCCCGACTCTACACGCGGTGTAATGATACCGATGTTATCAACGCCAGCCTGGTGGCCATAGTCGATGACCTCTGCAATATTGCCGTAGTAAAGATCAGGGTCGCCCTTGACGAACATGACCTTCTCCTGCCGTGACGCAAAGATCTCTGCCAGCTTGGGCTCAAGCGACGCCTTGGCAAAGGTGTCTTCGTTAATCTTGTAGGATGGCGGCCCGCCCTTGTTCGCAAGAATCTGCACCACGATCGTCCGGGTGTTATCCGGCTCGGTTGTCTTGTTCTTGGGCGGCTGGGGAACCAGCGCGTCAAGACCCTTCGGCGTCACAGGCACGATGACCATGAAGATGATCAGGAGTACCAGAAGAACGTCAATCAGCGGCGTCACGTTAATCTCTGACACCGCCTTGTTTGTACCGCCTCCACCACCCATTCCCATAGTAGTTCTCCTTGTAGTCCTGAATCGGTATTACGTCAGTTCCAAATAAATCTGGCGAAGGCTACTTCGCGTTATCGTCTTTCTTTTCCGTGAGCAGGCCAAGCTGGCTTACGCCGGCGGCGCGGATGCCGTCAACCGCATCCATCACCTTGCCGTAAGTTGCGCGATTATCGGCGCGGAGATAGACCTCTTTGTTCGTCTTGTTCTCGAGCTTGGCCGAAATCTTGCCCCCCATGTCATCGACAATGACCTGATCGCCGCCCAGGAAGATCTTGCCGTCGCGCGTGACTGCGACGATGACGGCGTCTTCCTTGTTGGCGTCTTCCATCACCACGGCAGCATCTGCCTTGGGCAGGTCAACGTTCACCTTATTGTTGAGCATTGGCGTGATGACCATGAAGATGATCAGGAGCACCAGCATTACGTCGACCATGGGGGTCACGTTAATATTGGAGTTTACTTTTTTACCTTCGTCCCGCTTCGCAATCGCCATGTACAGACTCCGTCCGGTTTATCCGGGTGATTCCTATCGGTGTTCGGTGCTGCTCTCGGTTCTGGCCCCTTCGCTCCGGCAGCCCTTGCAGACTGCCGGAGACCCAGGCAGGACTCTCGCCGAGATCCTGCTGGACCAGTTTAGCGGTGGCTCTGCTTGATGAAGTAGTCGACCAGCTCGGAGGAGCTGTTGTCCATCTCGACGTCGAAGGCTTCAACTTTGTTTGTAAAGTAGTTGAATGTCATAACGGCCGGGATGGCGACGACAAGACCGAAAGCGGTTGTTACGAGCGCTTCCGAGATACCGCCGGCGACTGCGCCGATACCCGAGGTCTTCTGCGTGGCGATCTGCTGGAAGGCGTTCAGAATTCCGATAACGGTACCCAGCAGGCCGATGAACGGGGCGGTGGAACCGATCGTTGCGAGACCGCCGAGACCACGCTTCAGCTTGGAGTGAACGATCGCTTCCGAACGCTCGAGAGCGCGCTTGGATGACTCGATCTGATCCTGGGTAATGGTGCCGCCGGAACCGA
>JAYVDT010000643.1:0-2421 GCA_043749265.1 Rhodanobacteraceae bacterium
TCCGGGAGTTCACGCAGAAATGCTCGTGCCGCCTTGAACTGCTTCTTCCTGGCGCGCTGGGTCAGGTCGCCCGACACGACCATCAAGTCAGGACTAGCGTTGGCGAGAGAACTCAGCAACTCGTCGACAAGGGCAGGATCTTCATGCCCAAAATGGACGTCCGATATGTGGGCTAGCGTTTTCATGGTTCACCTCCATCCGGGGTTGCTGGCAAGCAGATTACATGTAGCGCCGCAGGCCGGATGCGGTACTCCAACGGCGTTGCGATGCGACGAACTTCGCCGTCCAGCGAGACCCGCAGGCTGCGCTTTTTTGTGGTCACTCGAAAGTTAATCGTCTTATGGACTTCGAAATCTGCTGTCGGTTTCAGCCGTCCAAATAAAGCGGATACGAGCAATCGCAGCATGGTCGAGCGTGTGGCGCCCGGGGCCAGATAAAGCGAGAGCCTGCCCTCATCCAATTGTGCGCGCTCGCCTAGCCGCGCACCCTCCAGGCAATAGTCGTTGTTCCCCACGAAGAGGAACGGCGTGGTGCAGACGCTGGATTTGCCATTCACGTCAAACTCGACCGTAAGACAGCGAAAGCGAATGAATGCCTGCGCTGAAGCCACCACGAGCGAAGCCCACTTGTTGCGGCCAGACGTCTTCATCCGTTCCCGCGCAATCACCATCGCCGGATACACGCCCAACGATGAGTTGTTCACAAATATCATCCCGTTCACCTGCGCTGCGTCGATGTGCCGGCCCTGTCCGCCCGCAATCAGCGCGACTGCGGCTTCTAGCTCCAAAGGAAGATTAAGATCTTTTGCAAAGTGATTGAGCGTTCCCACTGGAAGCACCCCCATGAGGCGCTCGGTCCCAGCAACTGCCTGTGCAACCAGATTCACCGTACCGTCGCCACCAGCGGCCACGAAGACCATCTCCGGCGGGTCGGTCCGAGCCAGTGCCATGGCATCCACTTGCTTCCCCAGTTGAGAAACCCTGCACGCACGACCGTGCTTCGCAAACAATTCTGCGATGCGGTCCGGGAGGGCCGTTCCGTTGCCGGATTTTAGATTCAGGAAGACGCGAACTGCCTTGCTCATGGGTATTTCGATGCAAATGAGCCAATCGTGCATCAGAGGAAGTGTCCACAGGACAAATCTGCATACCGTTTCGTTTGCGCGGGAAACTAACCGAGGGCGACGGCAGAGAATCTGGAGAAACCAGAAGAATAAACAACGGCACAGAAGAGTCGCCTGTACAAAACGAGAGTCGCAACGGAGCCCGACGAATCTAACGCCTGAGGAGAAAACACATGCCTGAAACTGCAACCGCAAAGATCGTGCGCTTCCACCAGACCGGAGGACCAGAAGTACTGAAGGTCGAGGCAGGGCCATTGCCTCAGCCCGGCGAGGGCGAGATTCGCCTTCGCGTCAAAGCCCTCGGACTGAACCGCGCTGAGGTCATGTTCCGCCAGGGTTTATATCTGATGGCCCCCAAACTGCCCTCAAAGTTGGGCTACGAGGCCAGTGGAATCGTGGAAGCTGTCGGCCCAGGAGTGGACGCCGCGCTCGTAGGCAAGACGTGTTCGACCGTCCCCGCATTCCCCGCCGATACCTATGGCGTCTACGGGGAGGTCGCCATCGTGCCGGCCAGCGCACTCGCCGAGTACCCCGCAAAGCTTTCGTTCGAAGAAGGCGCCAGCATCTGGATGCAGTACCTGACGGCCTATGGGGCGCTTATCCACTACGGCAAGATCACCAAAGGTGACTTCGTACTCATCACGGCCGCGTCCAGTTCTGTTGGCGTCGCGGCAATAGAGATCGTCAAGGCAGAGGGCGCCATCTCCATTGCAACGACACGCACACAGCCGAAGAAGGCTGAGTTGCTCGCACTCGGCGCGGATTACGTCATCGTTACGGACGAAGAAGACCTTGTGGCACGAGTAAATGAGATCACCGGCGGCAAGGGTGCGCGGGTTACGTTCGATCCCATCGGCGGCAAGGGTCTCGAAGCACTGGCCGCAGCCGCAGCCAGCAGCGGGCTCATCTACGAGTATGGCGCGCTGGCCACGGAACCTACGCCCTTTCCGCTGTTTGCGGTGCTCGCCAAGCATCTGACGATCAAGGGCTACACCTTGTTCGAGATCGTCGGAAATCCGGAAGCACGCCCGATTGCAGAGAAGTACGTCTTCGATCATTTAGCCGATGGAAGCTTCAAGCCACGCATCGACAAGGTATTTCGCGGCCTGGACCAGATCGTGGAAGCGCACCGTTACATGGAATCGAACGCGCAGATCGGCAAAATCGTCGTAGCCGTCTAGTGCATTGAGAAAAGCCACCATTTGCAGAGAGCGAGTGGTGATTTTTCGTCATCGGCTTTGCATAGCCATGCTCCCAGGCGAATCTCAAGTTCAGATTGTTTTAGAGAAGAAGCACGC
>JAYVDT010000644.1:0-2415 GCA_043749265.1 Rhodanobacteraceae bacterium
CGGCCGTACTTCGAGCTCAACAACGTGCTGCAGAACGGCGTTTTCTACGCCGCTACACGACTCTATGGCATTACTTTCAAGGAGCGCCACGATATCCCCGTCTATGACCCGGATGTCCGCGTGTTTGAAGTCTTCAACGCCGACGGTTCGCATCTTGCGCTCTGGTATTGCGATTACTGGAAGCGTGACAACAAGCGAGGTGGCGCATGGATGAGCGAGTTCGTTAGCCAGTCCAGGCTCAAGGGCACGACGCCCGTCGCCTATAACGTCGCAAACTTCAGCAAGCCCGCGGACGGTCAACCGGCATTGATTCCGTACTCGGACGTAGTGACGATGTTCCATGAATTCGGTCATGCGCTGCACGGCATGTTTGCCGCAACTCAGTACCCGTCGCTTTCCGGAACCAGTGTGCCGCGCGACTTCGTCGAGTTTCCGTCGCAGTTCAATGAACATTGGGCTACGCAACCAGAGGTTTTCGCGCACTATGCCCGCCATTATCAGACCGGGGCGGCGATGCCTGCCGAACTTGTCACGAAATTGAAGAAGTCCGCCAGCTTCAACCAGGGGTACGCGCTTACGGAATTGCTCGCAGCGGCTCAATTGGACATGCAGTGGCATACATTGCCGGCCGGTGTCGCCGTCCAGGAGCCGGATGCATTTGAGAAGGCTGCACTCATGAAGAAGGGTCTGGATATCCCGGAGGTTCCGCCGCGCTATCGTTCCAGCTACTTCGCTCACATCTGGGGCGGGGGATACTCGGCTGGATACTACGCCTATCTTTGGAGCGAGATGCTGGACGACGCCGCCTACCAGTGGTTCGAAGACAACGGGGGACTAACGCGTGCGAACGGCGACCGCTTCCGCCAGATGGTGCTCTCACGCGGCAACACGGAGGACCTGAATGCCATGTACGATCGCTGGCTCGGCGGCGAGCCGAAGATTGGTCCAATGCTGAAGGAGCGAGGCCTGGTCGAGGACGCTTCGGCGAAGTAATGTGGCACCGAGCGCCTAGGGGTGGATCTCAAGATGCTCCACAACCAGGCGCTCGACACGTAGCTCGTTTGCACTGGCCCAGTCCAGATGGGGCTTGCGACCGTACTTTTGTCCGGTGGTGGTTCCCTACTTACAGCGAATGTACTGGTAGGCAAGAGGCGTCGCGGGTGTTTTGGGTTACAGCATGTTGCATCGTCCCCGCCGGACTCAGTCGATGGGAAGGTGCTTGTCCTCGTTGGACCCCATTTGGAGCACTGAGAACTTGTGGCGAACGTCGTTGCCGCGAACCCAGAAGATGACGTCCTCCGCGATGTTGGTAGCGTGATCCGCAGCCCGCTCCAGGTTCCGGCTGATGATGATGGTGTTCAAGCTTTCTTCTGTTGCCTCTGGATGATGCTGCATGCAATCGACAAGTTCACTCTGGATGACGCGGTTCATCTCGTCGATCTCGTTGTCCATCTCCAGGACGGACTCGGCAAGTTTTGAATCACCTTCAAGAAGAGCCTGAATTGCCCGGCGGATCATCACGCCTACTTTGCCGCCCATCGTCTTGATATCAACCGGGTGGCACATGGCCCAAATGGTCGCGGAGTCGCCGGTGTGTGCGATCGCACGCGAGGCGATGTTGGTCGCTTGATCACCGATGCGCTCCAGGTCTCCGTTGATCTTGATGACCGAAAGGATGAACCTGAGATCAATGGCCATTGGCTGCTCTTTGGCGAGCAGATCGTAGGCCATCTCATCGACGGACGTCTCTGCAGCGTTGATTGCAAGCTCAATCTCGCGGACGTGATTGCACAGGCCGATGTCGCGCGTCAGGTAGGCTTCAACCGAAAATTCCAACGCCTGCTGTGAGAGCGCAGCCATGGCGAGGAGCTTGTCCTTCAGGGCAACAAGTTGAAGTTGAAAGTTAATACGAGGCATATTGGAAGAATCCTCTGGACGCACGAATACCTATATTGTACGGATTTACGAGTTCCGGTAGTGTTAATCGCTCGCGGTCTACTTCTCGTTACCACCAAAGTTGCAGCCAGCTTTATCCCCTACCTATTGTCTTCAGGACGACGTTCGCCGCATTGAAGCCGCACATGCCATGGACACCTCCACCCGGAGCAGTTGAGGAACTGCACAGAAACAGTGTCGGGTCGTTGGTGCCGTAAGACCGCGCCGTCGGCCGCAGCACAAGCTGTCGAGGAGTCATAGCGCCTCCTGACAGATCGCCGCCCAGCAGGTTGGGATTCCAGGCTTCAAGCTGCGCCGTGTTCTGGGTATGCCGAGCCAGAATGCAGTCGCGAAAGCCGGGAGCAAAGCGTTCAATCTGCATCTCGATCGCTTCCGTCCGATCTACGGTCGATCCGTTCGGGACGTGGCAATAACCCCATGCCGTATGACGACCGGCAGGCGCGCGGGCTGGGTCGCACA
>JAYVDT010000645.1:0-2411 GCA_043749265.1 Rhodanobacteraceae bacterium
AACCGTCGACCCAACCGGCCGAGCCGAAACATCGGTCACCAGATCCTGACCATCCTTTTCCTTGATCTGGTGTCCGCCAACCGAGACGAGAATGTCGCCTGGCTTGATCCCTGCCTTGGCAGCGCCACCGTTCGGCGTGACCACAGATACGATAACGCCGCCACTCGAGAAGCCATACATCCGGCTAACCGCTGACGAAGTCGCAGCCTGAAACTGCAATCCGAGCGAACCGCGGACTACCTTGTGCGCCGGGCTGATCAGATCGTTATAAACCTTGGCCAGAATCGTGGAGGGCATCGCAAAACCCACGCCCTGCGAACCCATCGACTGGGTATAGATAGCCGTGTTCATGCCCACAACCGAGCCCGTCATATCCACCAGCGGTCCACCGGAGTTACCCGGATTGATCGCGGCATCGGTCTGGATAAACTTCTGGAACTGCTTCGGCAAGCCCGCCGCGTCCCGGTCGTCGATCGTCCGATCTTTCGCCGACACGATTCCGGCTGAAACGGTCTGCGAGAGCCCGAAAGGACTACCGATTGCCAGAACCCAGTCGCCAACCTGTGCGCCATCGGAATTTCCAAGCTTGATCGTCGGAAGCGGTGTCTTGGTGTCGATCTTGATCACCGCAATATCCGTCTCTAGGTCAACTCCCACCACGGTAGCGGGGTGGCCCTGCATCCGCGAGGTGCCATCATCCGGCTCACCCGCCAGTTTCACGAAGATGCGATCCGCTTTCTCGACCACGTGATTATTGGTCAGAATGTAGCCCCGGGGGTCAACGATAAAACCAGAACCGAGCGCCTGACGCTCGGCGCCCTGGAGGCCGTCCGAATCTTCATCTCCGCCCTGGCCTCCACCCTGTCCGCCAAAGAAATGGTTGAAAAAATCCTGCATATCGCCTTGGTTGGGCTGTCCGCTACCATCGCCGTTGCCTTGTTGGCGGCCATTGCGGCGGCCATGCGGCGAAACGACTTTCTTGGCAATCGACTCAGTATTGATATTCACCACAGCTGGCCCAACTTGCTTCACAATCTGTGAAAAGCCATTGGAAAGCGTCACCGGGTTGGGGACTACAATCGCGTGAGCATCGGATGTGTCCAGATGCTGCTGCTCCTTGGCTCCCACGCCATGCGTCAGGACCGAGCCGGCAAGTACGCCAATCGTCAACACGGTCAGCAAGGTAAAGGTGGAGGCGAGCCGGTGGTTCCGTATGCGCGTAAACAGGTCTTGCTTCGTAGGTGATTCCATGGGTCGATCGAACCTCATTTAGTTTGTAGCTGTTTGCCTGTTCCAAGGCCCTCAAAACCAGCAGACCTTAGTATAAGTGCGCGCTTTTCTCTTTTTCGGTCAGCGTTGAGCGCAGTCAAATTTTTAGACGCTAAACCCTATGAAAAGGTGATGCGTCTGCCCTCAGGTCATCACGCCGGAATCTCCGTTGTGTGTGTGGTATGCAACATCTCGATCACCACAATGCCCACCAATATCAGCCCGGCTCCCATCATGGACCGGCGGTCCAGCGAGTCGTGCAGCACCACAATCCCGGTGACCCACGCAAAAACCGGCTCCAGCGTCAAAAGCACGACAGTATGGGTTGGCGGCAAAACCTGCTGCGCAAAGCTTTGAATCGTAAATGCTGCAGCCGTCGCAAACAGACTGCAGATTGCCAGCGTGATCCACAATCGCGGAGTGAAATTCACATGCGGGCGCTCCAGCGGCAAAGTAATCAACATAGCTGCCGTGCAGAAGCCGATCTGCAATGTTGCCAGGACACCCGCTGCAACGCCCTTTGATACCCGCGCCAACGTCAACAAATGCGCCGCAAACGCCACCGCACACGCCAGTGTCATCAGATCTCCTGTGCCAATGCTCACAAACAGATGTCTCAACACCGTCCCTGGGGGTGTCGTGATAAGAATCAATCCAGCAAAGGCCAGCATCGCCCCAACTACCGTACTCACCCCAGGGCGGTTCGTGCCGGCAGGCCGGAAAGCCGGAATCAGCGTTAATGCCGGAACATACACGACCACTAGCCCAGTCAGAAACGCCGATTTTGCCGGTGTCGTCTGTGCAAGCCCCATCGTCTGGAACTGGTAGCCCGCCGCCAAGAAGACTCCCGCAACGGCTCCAGCCCCAAGCTGCTTGCGTGTGACATGCCGTAAACGCCGGAAATTGATCGCCACCAGCGCCAGGGTTGCCAGTGCCATGCGCATCAGGTTGAACAGCAATGGCGAAGTATCGACCAGAGCACTCTTGACCAGAACAAACGTTGCGCCCCACACAAACACCGTCGCTAGCAGCAGAAGGTGCGCGAGTGCCCGTGGATTCTTCATCGGCAACCCTCAGCCACCCTACTCAACGCTCTCCGGACTACCGCTCCGCCCCTGCACCGCATCAGTCGATGACTGCGG
>JAYVDT010000646.1:0-2401 GCA_043749265.1 Rhodanobacteraceae bacterium
ATCCTTGACCAGTTCAACTGCCCAGAACAAGCCCTTGCCTCGCACATCACCTATGCTCGGATGCTTCGCCTTCAGGGCTTCGAGCTTTTCCTTCACATATGGTGCAAGCTCCGCTGCACGCTCTACCAGCCCCAGTCGCTGCATCTCGTGGATCGTCGCCACGGCCGGCGCCAGCGTCATCGGATGCGCCTCGTACGTGTGTCCATGCGCGAAATAATGATCCTGGAAGTGTGCCGCAATCTTCTCGTTCGTCGCGCACAATCCCAGCGGAACGTAGGCGGACGTAATGCCCTTAGCGGTTGTCAGAATGTCCGGCGTAACACCCCAGTGCTCCAACGCGAACCACTTGCCGGACCGTCCCCAGCCACTCATCACCTCGTCCGCGATAAGCAGCACGCCGGTCTCATCGCAGATCTTCCGTAGCTTCGGCATGTACTCATCCGGCGGCACGATCACGCCATTGGTCCCCACAATCGGCTCCACCAGCACCGCCGCAACGTCGCTTTCGTTGCGAATCATGTGTTCGAGATAATCCGCGCACGCAATCCCGCATCCCGGATATGTATGTTTGATGGGGCAGCGATAGCAGTTGGTCTCCGGTGCAAAGATCACGCCATGTTGCTTGCCCCCGACGGGCTCCATCGCCCAGCGCCGCGGATCGCCCGTCGCCGCAATGCTTGCAGAGGTGGACCCGTGATAACTGCGGTAGCGCGCAATGATCTTGCTCTTGCCCGTGTACATTCGTGCAATCTTGAATGCGGCCTCATTCGCATCCGTTCCGCTGGTCGTAAAGAAGAAGTGGCTCAGCCCCTTGGGCAGTACCTCCAGCAGAAGCTGCGACAACTCCGCACGGCAGTCCGTCGCATAGCCTGGCATCGCATAAGCAAGCTCCCTGGCCTGCTTGGCGATCGACGCAATCACCGCCTCGTTTCCATGCCCAATGTTCGAGCACATCAACTGCGACGAGAAGTCGAGATACTCCCTGCCCGCGCCATCGGTAATCATGCAATCCTTCGCACTCACAATGTGCATCGGGTTCCACGACTTCTGAAAACGCCACGTCCCGTAATTCGTGCGCTTCGTAATCTCAACGACTTCCTGTGTAGTTAGCTTGCTCATTGATAACCTCTCCAGAACAACCCATACCTTGCTTAGGCGAACAGATAATCGGAACCTTTTAATCTGACCATTGAAGTATTCGAGTAAATGAGTAATTTATATTCTTCCGCACTAAGACTGCCCCGGTCTCACCTGCTTGCGTATCCAAGAAATTCAAATGACGCTACTGCGAGGGATGGGATGCCCGGAGAACGCAAAGAACAGTTCATCAGGAGTTTTTCCGTATGACCGGGACCGATTTGAGATGACAACATATCGCGAGTCGGGAGACCAAGCAAATCCATCGATCTGTCGCCAACCCTTGGGATTTCAGGGGTGTAATGAAGCCAATGTTCTGCACTTTGTTCATAAACAAAATATAAGCTAGTGCCCACAAAAAGAAACCGACGAGCTACGCGTAATAGTAAAGGGATCAAAGTGTTGAAACCACAAGACCGTTCAGCGCGCAAAACACGCCCGCAACCAGCGCCACAATCGCCCGCGGAGTGAACCCCTTCGAGTACTCATACATCCCATTGCGCCGGTACAGATCGCCCACTTCCAGATGTTGCCAGCGCAACACAAGAAAAGTCCGCCACCATAATCCCAGCCACCGGTCCCAGCAGCCCCGAGTATCCAACCAGCCACCCGAAGATGTAGCTGCCAAACGTCGCAATCAACTTCCATGGCGTCATTGCGAGGGCGGGAAAGCCCCAAATTAAATCACCTGTCCGAAAGCTGATGTACTCAGCGCGAGGCTGGAAAAGTCAGGCGAAGGCGACACTACTTTCGTCCCGATGGTCACGTTCAGCGTCGCCACAGGATTAAACTCAGAGCAACAAACGCCACCAGCTACTGAGGAAACCGGCCCAGCAGCGTGATCGGATTCCAGATCGCCTCGCCAAACACAATCAGGTTGACCAGCAGGATCGTCCCCACCGCCTCCCACCAGTTCATCCCTCCCGCAATCAGCGACGACGCCAGCGTGTACGTCGTCACTTCCATCGACATCGAAACCATGATGCCACCTGGTAGTACGTGGCTCACGCCCTGCGATCCGGCGGCGTCGGATCCAGCTCTGCATTATACAAATGCGAGTTGTGCGCTGTGGCAATCGTCTCGATCAATTCAACTCTCCCGCATTGGCCTTCCGCTTCACAAATCTCCCATGCCCCACCTTGCCCACGAACTTTCCGCCATCCACTACCAGCGCGCCCCGCGACCAAACCTTTGCCGCGTTGCCCTTCACCTTCCACCCCTCAAACATCGAGTAGTCGGTGTTCATCGCATGTGTCTCCGCGCT
>JAYVDT010000647.1:0-2393 GCA_043749265.1 Rhodanobacteraceae bacterium
GTGAAGGCAAACTCTTCGTTGGCGTTGCTTAAAGTTCTCGGCGCTCACGGTGCGGGCTTCGAAATTGTCTCCGGAGGCGAATTGGCACGGGTCGCGAAGGTCGCGAAACTGTCCCTGGACAAGACTGTCTTTGCCGGAGTAGGGAAGCAGGTCGAGGAGGTGGACGCGGCGCTGAAAGCCAATATCCTGCTCTTTAACGTTGAGTCAGAGTCCGAACTATCCCTCATTGCAGAGCGCGCCAAGGCCCTGGAAAAGCCTGCAAGGTTTTCGTTACGAGTTAATCCGGACGTTTTTGCCGAAACGCATCCCTACATTTCAACTGGTCTGAGCGCTCACAAGTTCGGCATCGACATCAATTCGGCGCGTGCGATCTATCGCAAAGCCGCCCGATCGAAATTTCTTATTCCCACTGGCGTCAGCGTCCATATCGGCTCACAGATCAGGGCGTTGGATCCGTTCGGGGCTGCGTTGGAACGCGTCGCAAACCTCATTCAGGAGTTGAAGTCTGACGGCGTAAATCTAACTCATATCGACGCTGGTGGTGGTCTTGGAATCGAATACCTCGACTCTCCCTTCGACCCCGAAGCGACCGTAGCCGGTTACGCCCGGCAGATCCTCCGGGCCACCCGTGGGCTAGGGCTGCATCTTCTCCTTGAGCCCGGACGCTTTCTGGTAGCCCAGGCCGGAGCCCTTCTCACCACGGTCCTGAATGTCAAGAAGAATAGCAACAAAACTTTCGTCATTACCGATGCCGGGATGAACGACCTGATCCGCCCCGCCCTTTACCAGGCGCACCACGAAATCCTATCGGTAAAGCAGCCGTCGGGCAAACTCGATTTCTCGCCAGTCGACATTGTCGGGCCGGTTTGCGAAACCGGCGACTTCTTTGCCCGCGATCGTCCGCTCACCCGGGTCAAAGCTGGTGACGTGCTGGCTATACTGGACGCCGGCGCCTATGGGATGAGCCTTTCATCAAACTACAACACCCGCCTGCGCCCCGCAGAGGTGCTCGTCGACGGTCAGACACCGTGTCTTATTCGACGTCGCGAGACCTACAAAGATCTGTTTGGCCCGGAGATTGTCTAGCGGTAAGCAGTTGTCCAGGGATGCAGCAACAATGCTGCTTTACCTGCTAAAATCCGGGAGTCGCGCTCAGCGCCCACATCTTCTTACGAGGTAGAAACATGTCCGGCCACAGTAAATGGGCGACCATCAAGCATAAAAAAGGCGCCGCAGACGCCAAACGCGGTAAAGTCTTCACTCGCCTGATCAAGGAAATCACGATCGCCGCCAAGGGTGGCGGTGGAGATCCAGACGGAAATCCCCGTTTGCGTACCGCAATTGCGGCGGCAAAAGCCGAAAATATGCCGGCTGACAACATCAAGCGCGCCATCCAGCGCGGTACGGGCGAGCTTGAAGGGGTCAACTACGACGAAATAACTTACGAGGGCTACGGTCCCGGTGGCGTCGCGATCATCGTCGACGTACTGACCGACAACAAGAATCGCGCGGTCAGCGAAGTGCGGCACGCCTTCTCGAAAAACGGCGGCAACATGGGCGCTGAAGGCGCCGTGGCTTGGATGTTTGCAAAGAAGGGCGTAATTTCCATTGCCAGGGATTCCGCTAACGAAGATAAGCTCATGGAAATTATGCTTGAATCCGGCGCGGAAGACCTGAATGACGAAGGCGAATACTGGGAGATTCTCTGCGATCCCAAAGATTTCGAGGCCGTGACCAAAGCTCTCAACGTGGCCAAAATCAAGACCGTGACCGCTGAAGTCACCAAGATTGCCAGCACCTACACGAAACTCGAGGGCGCGCAGGCCACAGCAATGATGCGTCTTCTTGAGACGATCGAAGATCTGGACGACACGCAGAACGTCTACTCCAACTTCGACTTTGATGAAGCGGCGATGTCCCAGTGAGGGTAGTCTCTTCTGCCTTCTCCAGACTGTTACTGCTGACGGCGGTGCTGGCTCCTATAGTAGCGACCGCACAGCAACCTGCCGCTAATCCTCTTGAGTCCGCGTCTACTCGGCAACCGCATGAGTACGGCGTGTTGTTTCAGGGGGGTAAGGGCGTTACGGATAACCGCGGCGGATTCAGGTTCTTGATGGCCGGCGTCCACGCCGGGCGCGTGCTCTCCAACAACTATGGGATTGGCAGCCTTCGTGGCAACTTCGAGTATGCCGTTGAAGTATTTCCGTATTGGGAGTCCTTCACACCCAAATTCCAGCGGGTTAGATGTGTGGCGTCTGCGGGATCGGCAACCGTCAATTGTTCCCAGCCCTACGCAGTAGGTGGTGCATTCCGCGGAGCGAGCATTACCCCCATCATCCTGCGGATTAACTTCGCTACGCGCGGTAAGCTAACCCCATGGATCCAGGGAGCCG
>JAYVDT010000648.1:0-2393 GCA_043749265.1 Rhodanobacteraceae bacterium
TCCGCAACGTGCGGGAGGCGTGGCTGATCGTGGCGCAGGACCCGGTGGCCGGCAAAGTGTTGCCGCGAGAGTTGCGAACCCGTGAAGAAAAATTCTCTGCGGTCAGACCCGTGCAAACGCTCGTGTCGGACGGCGCCGTTCGCTGGTCCGCCTAGGTTCCATATGGGGTATGGGTCACTATCTTTGTGGCCGGGCGTAGGGATCTGCTCGATTCCTGAGAGCCCACCATTTCATATTCAATCGTCGCAAGTTTATTGAAGCCGCCGGGCTTGTCGTAGCAAGGTTGTTTAGGCGGAGCGCCGTGCCCTTGATCCTGAAAGCGCGCTCTGCACTTTGGTTTGCCGGATAATTTTCTTTCGCCCACCGCCAATGGCCGCCCAATGCGCAAAACCTGGCTTTTGTCTTCGACAACACGGAGCTTTTGCCCGGCACCGTGGGTTGCGCGTCGTGAGACCTCGCCACTGCGCAGCCTGTAGCTACGATGATGATCGCCATGCTGATCGCATTTGCGCGCACCGGAAATCCGAATCCTACGGGCATGCCGCCTTGGCCCGTCTATGATCTAAGAATGGAGAGGATCTAAAAGAATGCGAGAACGTTTTGCGACCGTCCGATCAAAGTAGTCTCCGATCCTCGCAGTGAAAAGCACCGCGTGATGGTGGGTGCGCATTATCGTCAACCCGGTACATACGGACGCATGAGCCTATGAACTTCAATCGCCGCCGCGGAGCCATTGCCACATTCATAACGCTCGGCGTGCTGCTTGCGGGTGTTGCCATGACGCTCAGCGTTCCGTGGGTCCTCACCAACAAGGCGCGGCTTGCGTATTCGATCCTTGGAGTCATCCTTTTTGCGATTCTGGTTGCGGGCGTTGTTCTCAACACCGTTTTTCTGGTCCGCGAAGTGCGTCGGAACGAGCGTCAGGATTCTTTTCTCAACGCCGTCACGCACGAGCTCAAAACCCCTATCGCGAGCATTCGCCTCTATTTGGACACTTTGCAGCGGCGAGACCTGGACGATGCACAACGCAAGAGGTTCTACGCCATCATGCATTCGGATTCCGACCGTCTGCTGGCCACCGTCGAGCAGGTGCTGAAGGCCGGAGAACTAGGCCAGCGCGAACGCCAGCAGAACCGCGTCCCGGTTGACCTGGAACCGCTCGTCGCGGATTGCGTCGCCATTACTCTGGAGCGCTACCACCTTCCGCCTGCGTGCATCACGCTCGCTCCCGTTCCGGGCCAGGTGCGTTTGCGTGTCAACGGCATCGCGGAGGATCTGCGCACCGCGGTCCTTAACCTGCTGGATAACGCTGTGAAGTACTCTCCTACCGGCGTTACCAGTTTGATGATCAGTTGCACCTTGTCCATCACCAACTACACCTTCGTGTCACTTACGATTGCCGACCAGGGGCTCGGCATTCCCGAGCGCGAACTGAAGCGGATATTCAAGCGGTTCTACCGCATCCCGGGCATTTATGAAGTGAAGATCAAGGGCACCGGTCTAGGCCTTTTCCTGGTCCGGGCGATCGCACAACAGCATGGGGGCACGATCAAGGCTTCGAGCCCCGGGCCACACCAGGGCACCATCATGACCCTGACCCTGCCACTTGCAACGAACGTTTGAGGTATCGTTCTCGTGGATCAGGGTTCTCGTGAAATAAGATGAATCCATTGAAAGCCTTGCGATCCAATTTATGACCGAGTCCTCTTCATCTCCCCTCGTCATCCTTGTAGAAGATGAAGAACACATTGCGCAAGGCCTCCTTTTCAATCTGGAGGCGGAGGGCTATCGCACGCGTCACTTTGCGGACGGGTCAGAAGCCCTTGCCTGGCTACTTGAAACCAAGGACGATATCGCCGCGATCCTGCTAGACGTCATGCTGCCGGGCGCGGACGGCTTCACCATTGTCCGCACACTGCGCGAGTACCACCTCTACTTTCCTGTGCTGTTGCTGACCGCCCGCTCGCACCCCGAGGACGTCATGGAAGGCCTGAACGCCGGCGCCGATGATTACCTGCCCAAGCCCTTCGACCTTGACATTCTCCTCGTCCGCCTGAAATCGATGCTCCGCCGAGCATCGTGGCTACGGCCTTCGTCGCCCGTCCCGCCACCACCCAAGCAGTCCAACGATACGTTCGCGTTCAACGGCCGCGAGATTCACTTCGATACCCTTGAGCTCGTCGCGCGGGGCCGCACGACGCATCTGACCCTGATGGAAGCGGATCTGCTGCGCCACTTTACGGACCGCGAAGGCCAGATTGTTCCGCGCAAGGATATTTTGGAACAGGTCTGGCGAGTCCATGAAGATACGGACACCCGGGCGATCGACAATTTCATCGTCCGCCTGCGACGTTATATAGAGGATGACCCATCCGAGCCGCGGCACCTCTTGA
>JAYVDT010000649.1:0-2392 GCA_043749265.1 Rhodanobacteraceae bacterium
GCACGTCTGTTGCTCGTAATTTCTCTTGTCAGTATTGCTCCTATCGTTGCAGGCGTTTCGGCTGTCTCTGCCCAAAGTATCTCTACGGCACAGTTGCACGGTACGATTCGGGACCAGACGGGCGCGGTGATTCCGAATGCGTCTGTGACTGTCACGGATGCGACGAAGGGTTTTTCGCGCAGCACGACGACGGATGGCGAAGGGAGTTTTCTGGTGCTGCAGCTTGCGCCGGGGACGTACTCCATCTCGGCGACGGCGCCGGGGTTCAATACGTTTGTGTCCAACGGAGTTACGCTGACAATCGGGGAGCAGGCGGAGTTGCCGATGGCGCTTGCGATTGGGCGGCAGGATACGGTGACGGTGTCGTCTAATGCGGAGATTATCGAGACGGAGCGGTCGTCGCAGTCGACGACGGTGGACCAGCTGAGGATTGCGAATCTGCCGACGAATGGGCGGAACTATATCAACTTCACGCTGACGAACTCGCAGATTGCGCGGGATGCGGCGCCGTCGGTGGGAGCGATTCCGACATCCGGGCTGAACTTTGGCGGGGTGCGGGCGCGGTCGAACTCGATCAACGTGGATGGGGCGGACGCGGGCGATTATATTTCGGGCGGCACGCGGGCGACGGTGTCGCAGGATGCGGTGCAGGAGTTCCAGATCATCACCAACGGCTTTGCGGCGGAGTATGGCCGGGCGTCGGGCGGCGTGGTGAACATTGTGACGAAGTCAGGGCAGAATGCTACGCATGGTTCTGCGTTTGGGTTCCTGCGTAACCGATATATCCAGGCGACCAATCCGTTTTCGACCGTGTACCAACCGGCGTATACGCGGGTTCAGGCCGGGTTTACGTTGGGCGGCGCGCTCAAGAAGGATCGCACGTTTTACTTCTTTGGGATGGAGATGACGCGGCGGCAGGAGTCCGGCTTTTCGGTTATCGGCGCGAACGGCTTTGGACTGACTTCGATAGACGTGAGCAAATTTTTTGGGGCGCCGACGGGGGCACTGCTGATCCAGGGGACGGCGCAGCAGAAGGCATTTCTGACGGCGGCTCCGGCAGAGACACCGGGGATCCAGAGCTACGTGGCGCTGGTGGGATCGAGCTCTTCGCTGGCTTTGACGGGAAAGAATCCGGCGTTTCTGGCGACGCAGATTGGAACGAATCGTTTTGTGACTTCGGGGCAGGCGACGCCTGGCTCTTATGTTCCGTTGAACTCTTTGATCGGGAATTTTCCGATCAGCGAGAAGACGGAGGTTTACTCGCTGCGCGTGGACCACAAGCTGACGGGGACGCAGCAACTGCTGCTGCGTGGGACGGCGAGCCCGAGCTATGTGACCGGGATCCAGGAGTCGGCGGCGAACCAGAATATTGGCGAAAACAGTTTTTCACGTACGGCGAATCAGCGGTTTCATGACTACTCGATCCTGGGGCAGCATACGTGGCTGCTGGGGTCTAACAAGGTGAATGAGGCGCGGTTGCAGTTCTCGCGGCACCCTATCCGGTTTGCGAACAATACGGCCGCAGGGGGCAACAGCACGGCGGTGAATATTCCGGGCTTTGCGTATTTTGGGAAGACACCGTTTTCCGTGGTGGACCGGATTGAAGATCAGACGCAGTTTCAGGATAACTTTACCCGGACGGGTGGTGGGCACACGGTCAAGATGGGTATCGATCTCCGGTACGTTCCGATCAATTTGAAGCAGGGACAGCTCTATGGCGGTGGCGACTACTCGTTTGCGGCGTTGAACGCCACGGATGTTTCGCCGGCGCTGGCGGGGCTTCCGGGTTTTTCTGCAGTGCAGGCTTATGGGCTGGGATTGCCGCAGTCGTTTGCGCAGGGGATTGGGCAGACCAGCTACAAATACGACCTGAAGGTGCTGGGCGCGTTTCTGCAGGATTCGTGGCGGATCCATCGGGTTACTTTGAACTACGGTGTCCGGTATGACCTTGAGGCTTTTCCGACCCAGGGTGCGCTGAATGCGAATACGTACCAGGCGGAGCGGGCGTATGGGGTTCGCGAAGGGATCCGTTTGCAGCCGGCGAATATTGCACCTCGGCTGGGTGCTTCGTGGGATGTGGGGGGCAACGGGAAGACGGTCATTCGCGGGAGTTACGGCATTTTTTATGATCGGGCGCCGGGCAATCTGGAGTCGCAGTCGACGTCGTTCAACTCTTACAAGGTGCCGCTGGTGATTCTGGCGGGTGGCTCTCCGTGTACGGCGAGGAGCACGGTGAGCCCTCTGAATTTGAATGCGACGAATACGTTTCAGGGCTCGCTGACGAATGTGAACTGCCTGCCGCTGGCATCGCTGAACTTTCTTCCGAACGAGCAGCGATTCGATCCGAATAATGCGAACTCTTTGTTTGTGAATCAAAACTTTTTGAAGACGG
>JAYVDT010000650.1:0-2389 GCA_043749265.1 Rhodanobacteraceae bacterium
AGACCCTGCGTTACCTCTTGGGTCTGGCGGTGTTCGATTCCGGCATATAAGTCTCCCTCATTTTCGCGGATAATCATCACATTAAAGGAAGGATGGCGTGTTGCAAAAATAGGGGGATAGGAGCGGCAGGGACGAACATTCGCATAGAGACCAAGGGTCTTCCGAAGCGTCACACGGAGGGGCTTGTAGCCTCCTACCTGAGGCGTCGTGACAGGAGCTTTGAGCAAGACTCTCGTGCGCTCGATTGATTCCCATGCCTCCTTTGTCATACCTGAGGTGATTCCTTGCCGATAAACCCTGTCACCAACTTCTACAAATTCCGCATCGATCGGGGCGCCCGCAGCTGCCAATATGACAAGGGTTGCAGCGAGAATTTCTGGACCGATGTCATCGCCTGCAGCGACCGAAATGGGTATAACCTGGGGTTTGATTCCTCCTGCAGGTAAATTTATTGCGAGAACTTCCGTCAATTCCATGCTGATTCCTGTTTCCTCCAATTTGATGTAAAGCTCAGCGAACGATGAATGGAACCCACTGACCGGCGCGATACACACTGAGATCCGTTGTACCTGTTTCCCATTGAAGAAGATGAATCCAGCGATTGCGCACAAGATCATCCAGCATCGAGTGTTTTGATAAGACCTGCTGGATTCTTTCCTTCGGTGCGGCGATCAATACGGTCAGCCGCAGGGGTCTGTGCTGAAGCCCGTTGTCGTCCCAAAGCGATTGCCAAGGTAGACCGATCCGAAGATCGCCGCCGTTCCCCTCGAAGACCCCGATGTGTCCACCGACCACGTTGTGCAGCGTCTTATCTCCGCTGCCGAAACGCCGATTATCCACCGTCGAAGCGTAATACTGCATGTTGATCCAATGGGTGACGACCATAGGACCGGTCAAGATCATTTCGAGGATGCTGCCACCAGGATCGCCAGCGGCGTCATACTCGTGCAAAAAAGATCGGCCTTCGAGGTCGACTCCATATGTGAGTGTTCGCGGCGCGATCAGAAAAGATGCGTTATCGGCCAAGCCCCACTCCGGCCGAATCTGGGACCAGTCATGGGCTCTTTTCAATGCGGCGCGCCTCAGCACGATCGCGTCAGTCTCGCCATTCGTAGGCTGTCTGAGCGCGGAACGCTCCAATCGAGATAGTTTTCCCGCTTCGGCTAGCGCCCTGCACAATCTCGATAGGTCCTCCGCATGGGAGGGGGGAACCTGGTTTGAGTCGTACAGCGTCACCGCATCTGTGGTGGTGTTATGAAGACCAGCCAGGAACCACGTGGTCTGTGGAATAGCAATACCGCGTACCGCAAGTCGTTCGCGTGTCGTCGCTTCGTTTAGTAGCCCTGCCAGAAGACGTGCGTTGACCTCACCCGTTTGGCCACCGCACGCACCGCAGTTTAGGCTGGCAGCGTGTGGGTTGTTTTCGCTTTGACTACCGTGGCCGGTAAACAGAACCAACCGAGCAAAACGATCATGGTTCCCCAATGCTTTGACGATGCGTGCGAGTTGGTCATAAAGCGCCGGCCCGAGATCATCTGCCAGCACGCACAGACCGGTCTCCGTGTGGAGGGCAAAGACGAGGGGGATGTCTGACGATTGCTTCATGTCAGAGTTGTCCTCCGAGGTTTTAGGTAGGCTTCGCGTAAGCAGTCCCCAGGCATACGCCAGACCGAAGGTCTCCACGAATGTGAAACCAGAAACAGGCAGCGTGCGAAAGGCCTTCCACGCTTTGCTCCAAATGGACTTATCCATGAGTTGACGAAGCGCAGTTCGATTTTCTTGTGCGGAGCGTCTTGTTTCCTCAATCTTGAGCGAAGGAGTAAGAAGTCCTGGCAGTTGCGGTAACGGGGCTTCGCTACCGAGGGCACAGAAGGAGATGGGAAGGCCGAAGAAGCCGGCAAAACCCATCGTGACAATACCCGGAGAACACGCCTCCAGCGAACGACGAAAAACTTCCGAACGAACATCGATACAGAACACCACTTGAGCACAGGTTGGCGCCGTCGTTGCAGGCTGAACAGACCCGATCAGCGATTTGGCTAAACCTCGCTGGTATTCAAACTCAAGCGAACGCTGTGCGAGCCAAAGGGATTGACGACCTTCAGATATGTTCCGCACCCTAAAGTCGACATGCTGCCATCCGAAGCGCCAACTATTCAGCGATGTCTCACTTTGCACCGTCCTTTTAAGCAGCAAATCCCAAGCCAGCCGTATAGCTAAGAGATCGAAGATGTGATGGTCCTTGGCCTGAACAAGTTCAGCTTGCCAGCGCAGGTAAGCGCACCAGGACGACCAACCCTGAATGCTTATCAGTAAGCCAATAAAGTAGGACTCTTGAGATTCTGGAGCCAGCCCTATCTCGCGGACACCCGTTTCAAGCAGCTCGGTA
>JAYVDT010000651.1:0-2387 GCA_043749265.1 Rhodanobacteraceae bacterium
GTGCCGCTCGGTGCGCGAACGTGGAGCAGGAAGGTGCCATTATCCGTTGACGGAAAGAAGTTCTGGCCGAGGAATGGGATGAGCAGGAAGACGGACAGGCAAAGCAGCAGAAAGACCGGCACAAAGATCTTCCGCATCTCAACGAGACGCACCAACATGTTTTGGTAGCTGGCACGCAATGCTTCAAAGCGCCCGTTGAACCAGCGTTGGAAACGGGCGAGCAGATTACGGGACGGAACCGCGTTATGATCGTGCGGCTTGAGGAGGTACATGCCCATGGTAGGGACGAGCGTGAGCGAGAGAATATACGCGGCGAGCATGGCAAAGACGACGGATTCGGCCAGCGGGACGAACAGGTAGCGGGCTACGCCGGAAAGGAAGAACATCGGCAGAAACACGATGCAGATGCACAGGGTCGATACGAGGATGGGTACGGCGATCTGGCCGGCGCCTTCAAGGATCGCTTCCTTGAGACTGTAGCCCTCTTCCAGGTACCGTTCGATATTTTCGATGGTAACGGTTGAGTCATCAACCAGAATGCCGACAGCCAGAGCGAGTCCGCTAAGGGTCATGATGTTGATGGTCTCGCCGACTAGGCCGAGCATGATGACCGAGGACAGAATTGACAACGGGATGGACACGGCGATGATGACCGTCGAACGCCAGGAACCGAGAAAGAGCAGGATCATCATTGCGGTGAGTACGGCTGCGATGACTGCCTCACGCACCACGCCAAGGACCGAGCCACGCACGAAGATGGCCTGATCGGCGAGCGGTTTCATCACGAGCGACGGCGGTAGCGTGGACTTGATTCGCGGCAGAAGAGCCCGGATATCGCTGACGACGGAGAGGGTGGAGGCTTTGCCGGCCTTGAGGATGGTGATCAAGACGGCGCGCGATCCATCTTGGCGGACGATGTTGGTTTGCGGGATGCTGCCATCGGCGACGCTTGCCACGTCATGCAGGAAGATGACAGTACCCTTGACCGTTCGCAAGGGAAGGTTGCCAATCTCAGCTATGGTTTTGGGCGAAGAGTTGACGAGGATGTCGTATTCATTCCCGCCAATCTTTGCCGTGCCGCCCGGCTGCACAACGTTTTGTTGCGCCATGGCGGAGAGGACATCTGCGGGCGAGAGGCCAGTCGCCTGCAAGGCCTTCGGATTCAGGTTGATCATGACCGAACGCTGCTTGCCGCCATACACGTTCGGCACAACAGCTCCGGGAACGGTGGCGAATTGGGGGCGAATGAAGTTCAACCCAAGGTCGTTCAATTCACTTTCCGAAAGGCCGTGGCCTGAGAGACCGATCTGGAGAATCGGCACGGACGAAGCGGAGAAGTTGATAATCTGCGGCGGCAGGGTTCCAGGAGGAAGGTTGCGAAGAATAAATTGCGATGCAGAGGAGACCTGAGCATTGGCCGTATCGAGCGATGCGCCCGGCTGCAGAAAGACTTTGACGACTACTTGTCCGCGAACCGTAGTGGACTCAACATGCTGGATGTTATCGACCAGGGTGGTGAGGACTTTTTCGTAGGGTGTGGTGAGTCGGCCTTCCAACTCTTCCGGATTGAGTCCGGTGTAACTCCAGGCAACGGAGACCACCGGGATGTCGATATTCGGAAAAATATCCGTCGGAGTCCTGAGAATGACGACCGGCGCTGCAATAAGAATAAGGATGGCGAGCACGATGAACGTGTACGGTCGTGCAAGCGCTAGTTTCACCATCCACATATGCGGCTTCCCTCAGTAAACAAATAGCTAGGCTACTTACCGTAAGACTACTGGATAGGGGTATTTGGTTTCACAGGAATTTCCGGCCAGCTTGAACGGAAAAACCGATTGCAGGACAATGGGGTGGGCAATGGTGAAAGCAAATGGAGTTACGGCATCTACGATACCTCTCCGCAGTTGCGGAATACGGTACGTTTCGTGAAGCAGGGCGGCGGCTGCATGTTTCTCAATCAGCCATCAGCGAACAGATTGCGGATCTGGAGCACGAAGTAGGTGGACCGCTGCTGGTACGGCGGCAGCGGACGACACAGCTTACGGCGCAGGGAAAGATCTTTCTGGAAGAGGCGAAAAAGACGCTGATCGCTGCGGACCGGGCCCTAGATAGGACACGGCAGGCGCTGAGTGGACAGGAAGGTTCGCTTGCGATCGGGTTTTTCTTGTGGGGTGCGGGTGGTTTCTTTGCGAGCATCATTCGGGAATATCGGAAGTTGCATCCGGGGGTAAAACTTTCACTCTTTGAAATGCACACGTCGGTACAGATGGAGGCGTTCAAGACGGGCAAGATCGATATCGGGTTTACGCGACCACTGGAACCTCCTTATGACCGCACGTTGAAGGCGGAGTTGCTGTTCAACGATCCCGTGTTAGCGGTACTGC
>JAYVDT010000652.1:0-8120 GCA_043749265.1 Rhodanobacteraceae bacterium
GCTGCCCCGGACCTGATCGTTGTCCGGCAACCGCTTGCCCCGCCAGAGCAGCAGCAGCGTAACCCCCGCGACGATCAACGCCAGCGACAGCCCCAGCCACAACCCACGCGCCCCTAAACCTTTGCGAAAGCACAGCCACGCGCCAAGCGGAAATCCTAGTAGCCAGTAGCAGCAGAGAAGCGTAACCAGCCCCGACACTGTATCCCCGGCCCCACGCAAAGCGCCGATCGCCGTGATCTGCAGCCCATCGCAAAACTGAAAAAACGCAGCCACGATCAGCAGCGGAACCGCCGCAGCAATCACCGCCGAGTCGCGCGTAAAGGACCCCGCGATCACCTCCGGCAGCATCAGGAAAAGCAATGAACTGCACGCCATCGCCACTGCACCCAAAGCAATCCCCGCCCAACCCGCCGCACGAGCCTCCAGCGCCGAGCCGCGACCAATCGCCTGCCCCACCCGCACGCTCGCCGCAGCCGAGATACCCAGCGGGATCATGAACGTGAACGAGATGCAGTTCAACGCGATCTCATTGCCCGCCAGCGCGACCGGCCCCAGCGTGGCAATCGCCGCCGTGACCACACAAAACATTGAGATCTCTACCAGAATCGTCGCGCCCGAAGGCCCACCCAGCGCCACCAGTTTTCGCAGGCTCTCCCAGTGTGGCCGTAGACTCCGCGCCAGTCCATCCCTAAAAATTCCATAGCCTTGCCGTCGATTCACCACCAGCAAAGCCACGATCAAGAAGCCAGCCTGATATACCCGAGCAAGAGACGTAGCAATCCCCGAGCCAACAACCCCCAGCGCCGACCATCCTACCGTCGCGTGCCAACTCCCCAGATGAAGGCGCCAGCTATGCCCAAAGATCAGCAGCCAGTCAAAGAGCAGGTTCACCAGGTTTGCAGAGATCAACGTAGCCGCGATAATCCGCACGTGGTTGAACGCCTGCAAATAGCGTCGAAGGGCGAAGTAAATCAGAAGCGGCAGCGTCCCAAGAGACAACGCACGGAGCGTAGGAATTGCCCCGGCAATGACCACGGCGTCCGTATGCAGACGTCTGATCAACAGCGGCGCGGATCCGAACAATACCATCAACATCGCGGCCAGCGCGACGCTTAGCAGAACTCCCTGAAACAGCCACTTGTTCGCCGCGCGCACATCTCCTGCGCCATGGGCCTGCGCGATCGTCGCGTCGAGCCCCAACAATACGCCGCCCACGCCAAAGGCAAACGTGTTGTATACAATTTGCGCCAGGGCAGAGGCCGACAGCGGCACCGAAGCATCCGGCAGATGCCCCACCATGACCGTATCGACCAGCCCCATCACCATCCAGCCCACCTCCGCCAGCACCAGCGGAACCGCGATATGAAGCATCGGCCTCAGTTCGCGGCGGAAGGCAGTGACGCTGGGGTTCGGGCTTTGCGCGGCCACACTCAAACCGGCGTGATGATGCCGCCCACGGGCATCGCCGTAGGCAGAGTTCCAGGACGCTTCAACTTCATCGCATCGGCCGTCATGTCCGTGTACTTCAGCCCGGCACCGGTGTTGAACAACACCACACGATCCGTCGGCTTCAGGTCTCCGGCAGCAATCAGGCGGTCATAAGCAGCCGTGGCTGCCGCCCCTTCGGGTGAAAGAAACAACCCTTCATGCTTGGCATAATCAAGAATGCTCGCCAGAATCTCCTCATCTGTAGACGCAATCGCCTGACCACCGGACTGGCGCACAATGTCCAGAATAATCGCATCGCCATATGGCTTCGGCACGCGCAAGCCCGACGCAAACGTCGTCGCATGCTGGAAGAACTCGCTGGCCGCCTTACCTTCGTCATACGCCTTCACCACCGGCGAGCAGCCACTGGCCTGCAACGCATACATCTTCGGGCGTTTGCTGCCCTTGGGTATCCACCCCAGCTCTTCCATCTCCTCAAACGCCTTCCACATTCCGATCAGGCCCACGCCCCCGCCCGTCGGATAAAACACCGCATCCGGATACTCCCAGCCAAGCTGCTCGGCAAGTTCATAGCCCATCGTCTTCTTGCCCTCCACCCGGAACGGCTCCTTCAGCGTCGAGATATCGAACCACACCTGATTCGCCGGTGTCCCCGCCTCCTTTTGAGCCTTAATCTGCTCCCCCACCAGACGCGCGCAGTCGGAGATCAACCCATCCACCATGTGCACGTCCGCGCCATAGATCACGCCCTCCAGATAGTTTGCGAACGGAACATCCTGTGGCATGAAAAGATGCGCGGTAATTCCCGCAGCCGCGCAATAAGCGGCCAGCGCACCAGCCGCATTGCCCGCGGAGGGAACCGCCAGATGCTGCAGCCCATAGTGGCGAGCCATCGTCACCGCCATAGCCAGCCCGCGCGCCTTGAAGCTGCCCGTCGGATTATTTCCCTCTTCCTTGATGTACAACCCGGGATACCGTTTCGAGCGGACCATCGATGTCCACCCTTCCCCCAGCGTCACCGGCTCCACATCCGGAAGCACATCCTTGTAACGCCACATCCCCAGCGAGGTCGGCGACTGAGCTGCATAACGCGCTGGATTATCCCGACTCGCCGTCTTGCGGAGTTCATCCATGTCATAGCGGACATAAAGGCTTTCGGCCGTGGCCGGGTCCAACGTCTGCGGGGTGTCGGCGGAGATACGATTGTGGCTGCGAACGGATTCCAGATAAGCGATGCGGGGCATATCCGAATGTTACCGGAATCCGAGCCTGTCGTGGACCGCGCGGGCCGCGATTACTATTCACACAGAAGGGGAAAATCTTGCCGCGGACGCCGCGCTAACTTCAGGTCGCGAACGCGCATCTCAAGGCTGTGAGGTTGCACCCACCATGAGCATGGCCCAAAATGTCGTCACGGATTTCATCGAAAAAAAGCTGGCCCAACCCATCGAAGAACAGACGCATGAACATCTTGGCGGAAAAGACCTCGCGAAAGGCATCGTAGCGGGACTGGTCGCAGGTCTGGTTGCGACCGCCGCCAAAACCCTGGCCGAAAAGTTATATCCGCCCCGCACCCACGGCGAGCCCGAACCACCCGAAGTCCTTGCGGAAAAAATTGCTGGACACCAGCTTGCAGAAACTCCAAAGATGATTGCCAGTGAGACGATCCACTGGGCCTTTGGCGCGGCCACCGGAGCCGCATACGGCGCGTTGACAGAGTTCTATCCCGCCGCAGCCGCGCGGGAAGGCGCCAACTTCGGCATTACCCTGATGGCACTGACCCACGAAGGCGTCCTGCCCGCCATGGGACTCGCAGCCGAACCCGCGAACCAGACCACACGCGAGAAGTCTAGCGAAATGGTCACCCATGTTATCTTCGGCATCGTCGCAGAGGCAGTGCGCCGTTACGTAAGAAAGAGGCTATAACAGGCTTCCAGACTATTTGAGCGCCGAGACCATCCTGTTCATCGACAAGCCGAATGTTCCTTGAAGTACTGACAAGGGACGCCCGCCAACTGGTACACCGCAATCGAGTGGCTGACGATTTCCTTCTGATCCATCATTGGAACCGCAACAATCACCTCGTCGGACGCATTGCTCGCAAGAATGACCTCCTGTTCCTTCACCCCGCCAAGCGGCACCGACGCTGGCAGGAAGTTCTGCTCCAACTAAAATCCCACAAACCCTACCAGTCAGTATGACCACTCCGGATGCGCCCTGACCTCGTCATAAAGCTGCCCCTCTCGCTGCCCATTGCCTACGATAATGAGTCACCGAATGGGCAGCGCGAACGCCTTCGGGGAGCGTGCAAAGGCCAACAGCAAGGCACGCAGCAAGACAAAAAGACCACCGCTCACGATCCAGAAGATCCCCACCATTTGCCAGACGCTACTCTGTCTTCGCAACTCAACCTCTATCAAGCCAACAACGGCTGCGCAACAATTTAACGCGATAAGACAGCGAAATGTGTACTCAGGAATCGACCGCGCAAGCCGTATCGAGTACACCCCAATCACCACCAGCAGAACATGCCACGTCCCCAGGCACATCAGCGCAACCAGAATGTTGCGCATCGCTTCACGCATCTGCAAAAAACCTGACAGCGTGCCATGCGCACGAAAGTATGGCAACGCGAACAAGCCCACAAATGTGCCAGCAAATAAAACCACATCTCCTATCTGGCAGGCGGTGCCGCTCCACGCTTGCATCGCGCGCAAACTCCATCTTTTAGTTGCAGATGAGTCTCGATTCACTGATTTCGCTTCATAGATCTGAGGCAAGGCGATTCCTCTCCCGCGAGTCATAAGCAACTTATCTGAGCGTGAGAAACCCACACTGCATCACAGCATACGTGAGCAGTAGAAACAACAGAGGATACGGATCGCATCCTCTGTAATCCACGTAGTAGGATCTCGCTCTAATCTGATTCAACACTTCGTCGTAGGGAAAAACACGCAATGGGTAGCACCTTGAAGAATTTTTCCATGGGCGGATTCGAGTGTGCCATCCAACACCAGAGATGGTCTTCAGATCGACGTCCTCTCCACAACCGGCGACGTCTCTGAAAGAGCTTTAGACAAAGCTCGACAGCGCTGAGAATTGCTGCCTCAGGTCTACTTCCGCCGTATCCAGATTCCCAGCCAAATGCCCGACGAAACCTGGAACCTTATCGTCGTCTCCAAGTGCGCCTACTACTGGACACCCGCAGACCGTGAGCAGGCCGCCACTGGCAGGCCCAGGGATGAGCCGAGTTCGGGTTGAGCAAAGACTCCAACCTCGCGACCATCCGTTGAAAACTCCGCTCGCATTCGTACGCCGTGCGTGTGCCCGCATCGAGCGAGTCAAGATCCTCAGGCCGCAGATGGATTTCGCCCCACCACTAGGTCTGCGCCGTCTTCAAGCGAACAAAGATTCGCAGCAATCAAAACGGGGCGCAACAAGAGTATCGGCGTCAGTCCACATAATCGCCCTGCACTCGACTGAATCCAGCGTCTCCAGCCGAGCACAGGCAGCATTTATCAAAATGCGGCGTTCGATTCCCACATGAGCCTCGTCCGGCGAGAACGTACGCTCCACAACGTGCAGACTCAGCCCAGGGTGAATCCGTTTGTACTCCAGCGCAATCGCAACACTCTTGTCGCTGCCGTTGTTGAGCAACGGCATAAGTTTGTAGGAATCCAGTTTCAGCTATTGAAGATCAAGATGAACCTGGGCGTACAGCGCATCAACCTTAGGCGGCAAACCGCTCTCTTCATTTTGAGCCGGGAGAATTTACGCTATCATGACGATCCACGTGCGGTGGCCCCTCAACCAGCACGCATGTGGTTGTTCGAGTGTAGTCGCCGACATCATGCCGGTAGCGGGTCTGCCTCAGGATCCAGCTGTCGCGTCGAAAGCCTATCAGCGTCCGCGCGCGCCAACCACGCGTCATTGGCCCAGAGCCGCTCCGCACCCTCGTACCGGCGTGAAAAGTTCGCAATCACGTCAGCCAGTGCCGTATCAATCTGCGAGTTATAAATCAGCGCAACTCGTCGCTTCAACTCCGTTGGCCGCGTGTGCGTGCCATGACACAGCACCGGGTATAAAGGCTCGTGCAGCCGTGTGGTCGCGTCTTCACGAAAGCGAGTCAGATCTACGCGAACCCCGTCCCGCGTGGCATAGGGAAGCTCCTCGTAAAACGCACATGGAAGTGACGTGGAGAGCGGAAACGATGCATCGCGCACGACCCGATGATCCACATGGTGCCCCAACCCCAGCGGAAGCACCAGGGCCGCAGGCGCGCGCGGACCATCGGCCATCTTGGCCAACGCCTTGCGAATCTTGGGAATCGCGCTATCTTCTGGACTCACCTCCATATCGCAGACGATCGAGCTGTCGCAATGCAGCCGAATCGGTGCATCTTTCAGGTTTAGATCTACCATCGTCGCGCCCGGGATCTGTTTGAGAAACTGTTCGTCTTCACGTCTGCGCATAGCAGATACATAGGACAGGCGGTCGTTTGTATGCACGCTCTCCGCATCCGAATACGGCGCGTAAAGGGACCGTGTAAACACGTTAAGGATCGTCACGCGATGCCCCACCGCAAGCCAGTGATGAATCGAAAGCGAAAGAGAAAAAGCAGCGTCGTCGCGATGCGGCGACAGCACAAGAATGTTCAAGATTGCGAAACTCCGATGGCGTCTAAATTTACGTCGACTTCAAATTCCACTACTACCGACAGTGACTAATGATAGTTTGCACATCACAACAACGCGTGGATGCATTACGGTGAAACGGGGTTTTTTCATTGAATGCAAACTTGTGGAAGACTTCGTGGCGCTGCAAACCCAGTGTGCCCGCCACTTTGAACATCTGAGGAGGTGCAGGAAGTAAAGTCCCGTTGAACAGCCAATCCTTTGCTTCATCTGAGGTTCCCCTTTGCAAACCGGACTTGGCGCTTCATCGGCCTCTCAGGCATCCTCCTCTCCGTCCGACCAAAATCGGATTGATGTTCTCTGCATCAGCCTTCTGCGCCAGCATTTCGTGACACAGCGCCCCGGCATCTGCTCATTCGTTCAGCACCCGACCGTCGTGTCTTCTTCTGCGAAGAGCCGTACTGGAACGCCGATGGCAACGGCGACGGCACCCCCACCGTCGTGGCCATACAAGAAAACAACCAGCTACCAGAAAGCAGCAATAGACAATTATCCCAACGGTCACTGTCACACACGCGTGACCGAATCCCAACACCTTATCAGTCAGACAGCCGCGCAAAACTGTGTAGTTTACGAGTACCCAGGCTGAAGGCTTCCTTGTTACCCCATCCCACGCCCCGACAATTCCACTCTTTACGCACGCTGCAAGGACCTCACAGATCGGCAGACGGATGTCCACTTCATAGACCGTCTTGCGACGTATAAAGACGACAACATGGCTCAGGCGCTTGTCACCTATCGCAAGATCCCTGGGCTCAAACCCGAGGTTCCAGCCCCAGCCGATAGCCGGACTACCACCGCCGTAAGGGTGTACCCCGACCATTCAAACTCATTAGAGCGCCCGGCCTCTCATCACGAGAACACGGCGTTTTAAATCGGAATTGAACAAGCGAAGAACTCCCGTCCTATCCTTCACGATACGAACGGACCCCAACCATCCTACTTCCGCCCCTCTCTATAATCAGGAGACCGTGGGAAAAATATCGAGCGGTGATGATGACAGGGGCGCAGACTGAATGGCGAAGCAACCGCGTAGAGCAGTGATAGTCGGGGCAGGACCAGGTGGCCTCGCAGCCTCCCTGCTGTTGGCAAAGTCCGGAGTCAAGGTAACAATTGTTGAGAAGCGCAGCCAGGTGGGAGGCCGTACCTCCACCCTCCAGCAGGACGGCTTCAAGTTCGACATCGGCCCCACCTTCTTCCTCTACCCTCGCGTCCTCAAAGAAATTTTCAGTGCCGTCGGTTATGACCTCAATCGCGAGGTCCCCATGACGCGCCTCGACCCACAATACCGCCTGATCTTTGGTGCCGGCGGCGAACTCCTTGCCACCCCCAACGTCGAGCGAATGGAAAAAGCCATCGCCGCCATCTCCCCCGGCGACGCCGGCCGCTTCCACGAGTTCATCACGCACAATCGCAATAAACTTGAAAAGTTTCTACCCTTCCTGCAGAGTCCCTTCGAGAGCTGGCGCGATCTCATGAAGCCCGAGATGATGAAACTCGTGCCGCTCCTCGCCCCGTGGAAATCTCTCGACGACGACCTCCAGATGCATTTTAAAGACGAGCGCATCCGCCTCGGCTTCAGCTTCCAATCCAAGTACCTGGGAATGTCTCCCTTCCGCTGCCCCAGCCTCTTCTCTATTCTCTCGTTCCTGGAGTATGAGCATGGCGTCTTCCATCCCACCGGCGGATGCGGCGCCGTCACCCAGGCCATGGCCCGCATCGCCACGGACATGGGCGTAGAAATCCTCACCGACGAGCCGGTCGAAAAAGTGGAAGTCCAGAATGGCCGAGCCATCGGAGTACGGACCGCGACCCGTTCACTCCCCGCAGATGCAGTCGTCGTCAACGCTGACTTCGCGGGCGCAATGCGCCGCCTCGTTGCCAACAACCAACGCAGGAAGTGGACTGACGAGCGCCTCGCCAAAAAGAAGTTTTCCTGCTCCACCTTCATGATGTACATGGGCATCGAGGGCCGCT
>JAYVDT010000653.1:0-2384 GCA_043749265.1 Rhodanobacteraceae bacterium
GCGACGGCTCATAAGGGTATTGCGCTAGGCGTGCCGGCGGAGCGACGGCCCAGTGTGAGGCCGGTAGCAGGGAACTTGCAAGTTGTGCTTTGCCGCGCCAGATCGCATCAATGATCGCTTGTCGGTCCATCGCCCACGCAACGGCCTGGCGCACGCGTTTGTCGGCCAGTGGTCCTTGAGCGACGTTAAAGTTCAAGTACATCACCGGCGACCCTTCGCCTGTCTCCGTTTTCAGATTCGGAGAAGATTGCAAAGCGTGGACGAGGTCGAGCGTTAGCTCATTGCTCGCGATATCAGCTGAGCCTTTTTGCAGTTCGAGGGCCACGGTGACGACGTCGGGTACGACGGCGAATCGAACACGTGGGAGCTTTGGCGGACCGGCCCAGTAGTCCGCATTTCGTTCCAACACGACCTCTTTGTCCTGGGTCGCGGTTACAAAACGGAAGGGGCCGGAGCCGATGGGGTCGCGACCGAAATCCTTGCCAGCGCCCTGGGGAACGACTCCAAAGAGTCCGTCTGAGAGATTGAACAACAGGGAAGCATCAGGCCGCTTCAGATGCAGGACAACAGTTAAGGGCGCGGTTGCTTCGGCATTCAGGACGCTGCCGAAGGCGCCGCTTTTGCTGGTCGTCAAGCTTCCATCGATAAGTGAGTTAATGGTCCAGGCTACGTCACTTGCACCGAGCGGCCGTCCGTCATGAAAGCGAACGCCGCGGCGGAGTTGAAAGATCCAGGTGATGGGATCAGGTTGTGACCAGCTTATGGCGAGCCAAGGTTGCAGTTCGAAGCGGTCATCCTTGCGCACGAGGGAGTCGAAGATCAGGCCGCCGATGCGCTCTGACATGGCGTCGGTTCCGTTGCGCAGGTCCAGGCTATTGGGGCTGCTTTGAATCAGCATAACGACGGTGCGGGGATCTTCGCCAGCACTGTGGCAACCATTCAGTGCGGCTGCAAGGAAGAGCACGAGAGCTGCGGAGGACCGCATGATAGGGTCCGGACGTATCATCCGTAACTGATCTTTCCCAAAATCGCTGGACGGGACGCGCCTGTCGCCGCGGGTACGTTCCCTGGAAGACCGTGCCACGTGAGCCAGGCGAGGAGCGCGAAGGCAACTGCCTCCTTAGACTGCGCACCCACGCCGACGTCGTCTGCAGTCAGGACCTTTACGCCGAGAGGGACAAAGACTTCGCGCAGGCGGTTCATCAAATAAGCATTTTTCACGCCGCCTCCAGCCGCGATCAATTCGGTGACCCGCGCAAGGGGTGCTTGCTGGCCGAGATGGGGCCAGCAAAAACATGCATAGGCGTTCAGGATAGAGGCGACAGCCAACTCGGTGGCAGTGGCGACCGCGTCCATCTCGGTTCCGCCATCGGCGGCACAAAGCTTCATCATGCGGTTGAGAAATGCGGCGCCGAACTCCTCGCGCCCGCACGATTTTGGCGGAGGCGCCGCAAAATATGGCTGCTTCAGCAATTCGCCCAGTACCGTTCTTTGAATATGCCCCCGTGCAGCAACCTTGCCGCCTCGGTCATATTCCTTGCGAAAGTACGCCTGCATCACGCCGTCAATCACCATGTTCGCAGGGCCTGTATCAAATGCGAGGAGACCCTCCAGACCAGCGCCTGCGGGGATCGCGGTGACGTTTGCGATACCGCCAAGATTGAGCAAAACGCGGTTTTTCGTTTGCGACCGAAAGAGGCAGTAGTCAAGCATCGGGACCAGTGGCGCGCCTTGACCTCCACTGGCTAGATCGGCAGGACGAAAGTCGCTAACGATTGGGATTCTGAGCCGATCGGCAGCGACGGCTGGCTCACCAATCTGCCACGTGGCTCGAACGGGTCGTCCCAGGAATCGCTCTGCGCTGGCCTGGTGATAGATTGTCTGACCATGCAGTCCGATGAGGACCGGCTTGTGCGCAAACTTTTCGAGCGTCTTCTCAATACAATCTGCGTAAAGTTCACCGAGCCGCCAATGCAAACGGCTCATGTCGGCGACGCTCATCGACGAGGCATCCATAGCGGCGAGGATGGCCTCGCGAACCGGTCGAGGGTAGGCAAAGCCGCAGTGCCCGAGCAACTTGATTTTGGGTGTTTGCCCTAGGCCGGGTGAGATGCGGGCCAGGGCCACGTCGACCCCATCCGCCGATGTCCCACTCATCACGCCCACGACAATCATTGTTTTTGGCGCCTGATTTGTTTTCATGCACCCTTCATCTCCAGCTTTAGTTCTGCAAGTAGGTTCAAGGCTTCGAGTGGAGTAAGCGAATCGACTTCGGCGGCTTCCAGTCGATCCACAATGCGCTGAGAAAGCGGCGTGAACATGGTCATCTGCATATTTGTCGCGGGCTCCTGGGCGGCCTCGCGTATCTGCTGCTTCTCTGCGCG
>JAYVDT010000654.1:0-2380 GCA_043749265.1 Rhodanobacteraceae bacterium
TCTGAACTTGTATCCGGTGATCAGCTGCGAGAGATTGCGATAGCCTGTCTGCGATTCGCAAAGCAGGCTGAGCCGTACCGGTCTTTGAGGGATGGTGTGCGGTTGCCACTCTGCCGGTTGCACCTGTAAGCCAAGATCGCTCACCGAAACCTCGGCTCCGACGTGAGAGCGCAGCCCCAACTTCTTTGCGGTCGTGTAGAGCCGTGGCGCTCCGTAGAGGCCATCGCGGTCGAGTATGCCGAGAGCCTACATTCCGAGTTTTGCTGCCTGCTCTACCAAAGCCTCGGGTAGCGAAGTTCCTTCTAGGAAGGAGAACGCAGAGCGGGCGTGGAACTCCACATAGTCCTGAGTCATAGACACCTGCGACCGTCCACGACTTCGGCGCGCGTTCATAGCGGAGGCGGAGGGCGTAGAGAGGCTTTACGACGATGGCATCCCATTCGTCGGCTTCCCATGTTCGGCCATCCCACCAATAGCCGCTCGACTGCCAGGGGCCTTTGACTTCTGCGAGGTCCAATCGTCCGCCGTGCCAGAAAAGAAGCGACGGCATTCCGTTCTGCAAAGATACTCGGACGGGCTGGGTTGGACGAAACCTGCGGAGCGCAATACATGACGGCTTCGATGGAGACGAGCCAACGGCGAGGACGCTCGGACGGAAGGCTGTCATCGTGACTTCATCATCACGATGGCTGTTGCATAGCTCCGCTGCGCCTACGTTGTGGTCGCCGGCAATCGAGCGAAGTCTTGCGAGCAAGATGTCGAGCTTATCCGGCTCCGGGAATTGGGCTTGAAAGAGGCCGCGCTGTGCCGTCTGCGGACGCGCGGCCTCTGTGGTGAGCGTCACGCCAAGGATGGCGGCTTGTGGAGGATGCGTCTGCAAGTCCAGATTGAGCAGCTTAGGCAAGAGATCGCGGCTTTGTGTGGCGATGGCGGGACGGATGTGCCGCTCGTAACGGGGAGCCTTCTCCAGCTGCAAAACAAGACTGAGGCTACGCAGAGCGTAGGCTCGTTTGACGGCGGAGCGCATGATGCGTTCCAGCATCGGCGACACAACAAATAGCAACGAGTCCAGCAGGACAAGCGGGGTATCGAGTATCGCGGTCTCGGAGAGAATAATGTCTGCTTCTTCCGGCACGAGCAGATGATCTTCCGTGCCACGAGCGAGACGCTGCAGGCGTCTCGCTTGCTGTCCGATACGACTGATGAGCGAAGTCTCTCGAAGTGACGCAAGCTCTCCCAGCGTTCGCACTCCCCACCTGCCGAACACAGTCAAGGTGGCGTCATCGCAGCGGAGCAATGCGATGGGAAGCGGGGCAAGTCTCTTTGCCAGGTCGTGCGTCTGTACGCAGACCATTCCGGTATGCGAACGGGCTAGCAGCAGACTAGCTTCTGCGTTGGAGCAAGTTGCTACGCTGCAAGGAAAACCTGCGGCCTCAAGTTCAGACTTCAGCTTTCGGGCGTACTGTTCTGCGGTGCCGAATAGCGTCTCAGTGCCGGTCCGGTCTATCAAAAGTGAGACAGCTAACGAATTGGCGTTGGCGTAGCTATTGAGTGGCCCTGATAGAACTTCTATCCGTGGGGAGAACCGCTCGGCGATCTCCAATACGTCTTCAAAGGTAGCGGTCTCCTCAGCAATGGAACGATGGCGAAAGAGCATCGCCCCTGTCGCCTCAGCTTGAACTTTACTCATGCCACGCGAGACGCCCTGGCTTCTTGCTGCGCGATTGATGGAGACGATGCGCTGGAACGGTGCGACGCCCTCGATCACGGCGAGGGCATGGGAACGCACGGCGGCATCCGATCGAAGCCATGCGACGACCGGAAACTCCGGGATGGGGATCGCGGCGTATTCCACCCGTTACCTCCCCGCCGCGCGCATCCAGGGAGCGGTTGAATTCCATTCGACCGCTCGGCCCGGTGCTTTCTTTCCGTAAGGATACGTCCGTCCCGCCGAGGCGAACCGGTAAACTCGCAGACGCCACCGATATGCAAACCGCCACCCAACAGGGCACTTACGGCTTGATTCTCAATTGGGAGAAGCCGTGGCGCCCGGGCGGCTTGGGGAGATAGGGCGGCAGGAATCCGCGACGCGAGACTGCTTTCGATCTACTGCCATAGAGCCGCACTTCTGGATTGGATTGCATCGCCATCTCATTTTCGCCTTTTCTTCTCTGCCGCAACCCCGGAATACTCTTGCCTTGGGTGTACAAGTCAACTTGTACAACTTGTAGTGCAGCATCTGACTTGTCGAATCAAGTTTCTGAAGAGTCGAGAGACAGAAAAGGAGCCGCAACGCTCTCAGGCGGCCCGACTGCATTGGCATGCTTCTGATTAAGTCGGAATGACAGAACCACAGGCAAGAGGGTTTTTCCAGTGCTGA
>JAYVDT010000655.1:0-2378 GCA_043749265.1 Rhodanobacteraceae bacterium
TGGCGCGCGTCGGCATGACGTCAGCTTATCCCAAAAGGTTTATCCAGAGCTTGACAAGCATGCAACCACGGCATAACAATACTCGACAAGTTTCGAAACCTTTCGATTTTAATTCCAGTCAGGAGAAACAATGCCCATCCATCAGCAATTGCTGAGCGACCTCGACGTACCCTACACGCTCAGCACCGAGCAGATCGAAGCCTTTCGGGAAAACGGATTCATCAAAATTTCGAACGTTCTCTCAGCCGACCTTCTCCACTATTACCGCCAGCAGATCAGCGACAAGGTTGCCAAGCTGAGTGCCGACGCACTTCCGCTTGCCCAGCGCTCCACCTACGGTAAAGCCTTCCTCCAGATCATGAATCTCTGGCAGGAGAGCGAGGCCGTACGCGGGTTCGTCTTCGGACGCCGCCTGGCGCGCATCGCGACCGAGCTGATGGGCTGCCGCGGAGTCAGGATTTACCACGACCAGGCTCTTTATAAAGAGCCGGGAGGCGGCATCACCCCCTGGCACGCCGATCAGTACTACTGGCCCGTATCGAACGACCACATGGTGACCGCCTGGGTTCCCCTGCAGGCCACGCCGCTGGAGATGGGCCCACTCATCTTCTGTGAGAAGAGCCATTGCGTCCAGATCGGCCGAGATCTCGAGATCAGCGATGAAAGCGAGATGACCCTACAAGAAGCGCTAACCCATTTTCGCCAAGAGGAGGGACCGTATGCCTTGGGCGACGTCAGCTTCCACTCCGGCTGGACCTTCCATCGCGCCGGCGCCAATTCGACCGACAGACCGCGCGAGGTCATGACCATGATTTACATGGATCAGGATATGCGGCTGGCGGCTCCAAAGAACAAGAACCAGGTGGCTGATGTTGAGCGCTGGTGCCCCGCGGTTCAGGTCGGTGAGTTCGTCGCGTCGCGGCTCAATCCCCTGCTCTATTCAAGCTCGGTAGAGGACTAGATGGTCTTGGGTTCTGTGCCGGCCGTCGCCGAACGTCTGTTGGCTGAACAGACGTTCGCGTCTCCGCGCCTGCTTCTGATGCTGGTGCCGTCCACGCACCTCAACTGGCTCGACATCCTTGTCATCGTCATCTACTTCGCTGCTGTCCTTGGCGTGGGTCTTCTGCTCAAGAACCAGACCCACACCAGCACGGACTTCTTCCTGGCGGGTCGCGAGATGACGGCGTGGGTTGCCGGGATCAGCTTTCTTGCCGCCAACATGGGAGCGCTCGAGCTGATGGGCTGGGCCGCTGCGTCTTACCAGTACGGCCTGCTCGCGGCGCACTGGTACTGGATTGGCGCCGTGCCCGCGATGCTCTTCCTGGGACTGGTGATGATGCCCTTTTACTACATCTCCAAAACCCACTCCGTCCCGGGTTATCTCAAGCTCCGCTTTGGCGAGCCGACCCGTGCCCTCAGCGCCATCAGCTTCGCCGGCATGACCATTCTGATGAGCGGCATCAACATGTTTGCCATGGCCAAGGTGATGCAGGTCGTCCTCGGCTGGAACCTAAACTTCTCCATTCTGATCTCCTCCGTCACCGTCGCCATCTATGTCACGCTTGGCGGCCTGCGGTCAGCGATCTTGAATGAAGTTCTGCAGTTCTTCCTCATCTGGGCGGGAGCCCTGGTCATACCCGTGCTCGGGCTTATTGAGACGGGCGGCTGGTCCGGCATGAAGACCCGCATCCTGGCCAACACCGCCGGCAACTCGGGTTATCTTCACCTCTGGACAACGCTTGGCCACTTCAATACCAACTCCATGGGCATCCACTGGACCGGCATCGTCTTCGGCCTTGGCTTCGTCGGCGCATTCGGCTACTGGACGACCGATTTCCTCGTCGTGCAGCGCATCCTCGCAGCGCGTGATCTGCGGGCCGCACAGATGGCACCCATCATCGGCGCCACCTTCAAACTGCTTGTTCCCCTGATTGTCATCGTGCCCGGCCTGATCGGACTCGCCGTGCTGCCGGGGAGCGGCTTGGCGCTGGTCGGTGAGGGAACAGCCCGCGCCGGCCAGCATACCTATAACGAGGTTCTGCCCCTGCTCCTCACACGCTACGCCGGCCCCGGTCTGCTCGGCCTGGGTATCACTGCGCTCATCGCTGGGTTCATGTCCGGCATGGCCGGCAACGTCAGCGCCTTTGCGGCCGTGTGGACTTACGACATCTACCAGCCGCTGCTTCGTCCCCGATCCAGCGATCAACACATGCTGCTGGTCGGCCGCTGGAGTACCGTTCTGGGTGTCCTCGCCTCCATCGGAACCGCCTACTTCGCCATGCATTTTTCGAGCATCATGGATTATGTCCAGGCGCTCTTCAGCTTCTTCGTTACTCCGCTCTTCGGCACCGTCATACTGGGTATGTTGTGGAAGCGAA
>JAYVDT010000656.1:0-8077 GCA_043749265.1 Rhodanobacteraceae bacterium
GCGACCGACGAAGACCGCTACCGGATGATTCGCGCCTACTTTGGCATGTTGATTCATGAATTTGAAGAACATCCGATCATCGTTGGCACGCCGGGTATCGAGCTCACCGATCAGGAGGTCAAGATGCAGCGCACGCGCGAGTCCAGTCTGCGCGAGACGATCGGCAAGATGAAGCAGTTTGCCAGTTGGTTTACGCACGGCATCCCAGGTGGGGGCACCTTGCGCAAGCAAATCTTCGAGTCGAAGGATGGTGCCGCAGTGCTGGGTGCGGTGGAACACTTCTTCGAGACGCGCCGGCAGCTTGCGAGGCCGGAGGAAGAGCTTCTCGTGGCTTCGAGCTACCCCTTCCGGGGCTGAATTTAAAGGCAACCGCAGAGTTCTCCACATACGAGCGAATCCACTTCTAGTGCATCGGCTCCACAGTTACCTCTACATCCAGATGGCGTGTGCTTCGGGCGATATCGAGCTAGCCGACCATAAGCGGCTTACCGGGGGGTGAGCAATGACGTGCTTTCGAGAACGCTTTGGCGAATGAGCGGCTCCTGGACTCCGCGGATGGGCTTCTCCTAGGTTTGGGTATGACGGTGAAATTGGCTTCGTTTGGCGATCGGTGCGCTTGCACCCAGCTTTTTGCTTTACGTTTTCAGAAAATGCTTTGCCCGAGTAGCCGCCGTTCACAAGCATGCTCCCGATGTGCTGCAAGTTGCCGGTGTAGCGATCGAACGCGGTCAGTGCGCCGTTGCGGTCGGTGACGGAGGCAGTTGTAACCGCGATCACGATCGCACGGGACAGTCCCGGACAGCGGGAATCCGCCACCAGTGTCAGTGTTGGGACAACCTCATGAAGTGCTCAGTTTGCAAAGGCCCTTCATGGGCCTTATTTGCAAGACTAAGGATGTGGTATCTGGTTTGTATCCCATCCTCCTCCTAAGGCTTTTATCAGCTGGACACTTGCCGTAGCTTGCCGCGAGGTGATGTCAACTGCGGTTCGCTGATTCAACAGGGCTATTGTTTGCGCTGTGATTACCTGTAAATAATTCGACAACCCTCGCTTGTACTGCAGTGTCGAGATGCGAAGGGATCGATCCGAATCGGTTACAGCTTTCGCCTGTTGTCCCGACTCCAGATTCAGAATCCTCACCGTGGACAACCCGTCCTCAACATCTTGGAATGATTGCAACACGGTCTCACGATAATTTGCCGCATCTTGCTCGTACGCAGCGATCGCCTCTTGTTTGATGGCACGTCTGCGCCCAGCGTCAAACAGGGTTTCCGCAGCCGAGGCACCCAGGGTCCACAGAGCGCTCGGCCCCTGGATGAGCGTACCTGGGTTAACGCTTTCAAAGCCACCGTTCGCATTTAGATTCAGATTGGGATAAAAGGCAGCTTGCGCAATTCCGATCGCGGCATTGGCTGCAGCGGCTCGACGCTCAGCCGCAGCCACATCTGGCCGGCGCTCAAGCAACTCAGACGGAAGGCCTGCGGGCACCGTCGGCATGACGAATGGGCGTGAGTTGGCCACGAGGCTGAAAGTAGACGCGGGTTCTCCAATTAACTTGGCGATCGCGTGCTCATACTGCGCTCGCGCGACCCCGATATCCGTCGCCTGAGCATCGGTCTGATCTAACTGAGTCTGTGCAAGCGCAAGATCAGCACCGGAAGATAAACCGTTGTCGAAACGACGTTGCGTGAGCTTTAGATAATCCTTGTAGCTGACAACGGTGCTATCTAGGATTCGTTGTTGTGCGTCGAGCCCACGAAGCTGGAAGTAGTCGATTGCAAGCTCGGCTTGCAAAATAAGTCGTACATTGGCGAAATCGGCATTCGTGGCTTGCGTTGTAGCGCTCGCAAATTCGACAGTGCGACGCACCCTTCCCCAAAGATCCGGCTCCCACGACGCACTCCCTTCGAGGGTAATGTCGCTATGGTTGGTTTGCGATCCGGGAATTACCAGCGGACGATGACTGGAGAGACCCTCTCGATAGCCGGAGGATCCCACTCCGGCAGTAGGAAACAATGCAGCGCGGTCCACCTTGATCTGTGCCCGCGCTTGAACGTAAGTCTGGTAGGCGACTTTTAGACTCTGATTTGAGCTAGCCACCTTTTCTTCCAGACTGTTCAGTTGCGCATCGTTATAAAGTTCCCACCACTTCGCGCGGAGCCTCTCCGAAGACGGCTGGGCCTGCTTCCAGGTCCCGTTTGCCGGATCGGCTGGAGGCGCCAACTCCTTGAACTCCGGTGGTGTAACCGCAAGCGGGCGATGATAGTTGGGGCCCACCAGGCACCCTGTAAGCGGCAGCATGGCAAACGATCCAAGCGCAAGGATTCGCCGCCAGGTCCTTCGGCCTAAGCACATAGATCGCTCCATCATTTTGCTCCTGATGGACCAGCAGCTGATGTCTGAGGATTGACAACATTGACGACTTCGCCATCCACTACCGAGTCGGGCGGGTTTTGGATCACTTGGGAGTTCCCGTCCAGACCGCTCACGATCTGAATGATCTTTCCGTCATCATCGCCCGGGATGATCGGAACCAGTTTTGCTACGGTTTCGCCATTGATCGCATTTACGACGGTGGCCACTCGTAGTCCCTCTGCGCGAAACATCAGAGCCGAGCTAGGAATCGTCCTCGTTGGGACAGCGGATTTGAGGTGAAAAATCACCTGGGTGTAAGCACCCGGGGTCAGCAGGTCGGCGTGGTTGTTATAGTCCACCTCGACAAGCAGTGTGCGCGACGCAGGATCGATATATCTCGAGGTTCGTACCACTTTTGCGGGGAAAGACTTGCCTGGATATTCGTTGAAAGTCAGACTCGCGAGCATTCCGGGTTTTGCTGCATCGGCGTAGGCCTGGGGTACAGCCACATAGACTCGCAAGATTTGAACGGCGGCCAAGTGAAAGAGCTGGGAAGCGGCTCCACCATTGCTTCCTGAAGTGATGAGCTGCCCTATATCTACATTTCGTGCCGTGATGATCCCATCGAACGGCGCGTATATATGCTGAAATGATTGAAGCGTCTCCAGACGCTGCACGTTCGCCTGCGCTGAGTTGACAGCTGAACCTGTCGACGCGGCCTGACTCGCAAAGTTCTCTGTATCCTGCTTCGAAACCGCATCGTCCTTTAGTAAGTCTCTGTAGCGATCCGCTGTGAGGGACGCTAAATGGGCGTTCGTCTGAGACGTCGTAAGGTCGGCCCGAGACTGCAATAACTGCAAATCAATTTCAGGTGTATTGACCGTGGCAAGCAACTGGCCTTTGCGAACGTGAGCGCCAATATCGAAATACCACTTCTCCAGGTAGCCGTCTGTCCGCGAGTAAATTGGGGAATCCGTATAGGCATAAATATTCCCGGGGAGAACTATGTCCTGCACAGGCACGCCTGTCTTCGGAGGCAGAGCGATCACCTCCGGAGCCGCAAGTGTCCGCGTCTCGGCGGCCAATGCATTGCGAGCGTGCAGCCTTGGAATGATTCCACCAATGGCGACGAGCACCGCGACAATAAGCAGCACCAATAGCGCGAGAAGGGCAAAACGACCCGAGATCGGTTTCGTATCACCCGTGTGCTCCGCTTCGTCCCTCAACTTGTCTTGCAGCGCCTTATCCATGGGACGGATCTCCTGAATGCGGTAATGAGTACGGATTCTGTTTCGGCCGCTTCTTCTCGGTATCGCGGCTCGCCTTCTCTTTTCTGCCATGCATTTTGCTGAAGAAGGTTGGGACGAATAACAGGGTCGCAACGGTTGCAAAGAGAAGGCCGCCAATCACGGCCCGTCCCAGGGGAGCATTCTGCTCGCCGCCGTCACCAAGGCCTAGAGCCATTGGCACCATCCCGATAATCATTGCCAGCGCCGTCATCACTACTGGGCGAAATCGAGTGTAGCCTGCGATCAAGGCTGCTTCTTGGGCGCTGATCGACTCCGATTCAAGCTGCTCTTTGGCGAAGCTGACCACCAGAATCGAGTTGGCGGTCGCGACGCCCATGCACATGATCGCGCCTGTGAGTGCCGGCACACTGATATGCGTGTTGGTGACAAAGAGGAACCACACAATTCCCGACAGTGCGGCCGGAAGTGCAGCGATGATGATGAACGGGTCGAGCCATGACTGAAAATTTACGACAATCAAGAGGTACACAAGCAAGATCGAAAAGATAAGCCCTAAGAGGAGCCCGACGAAAGAGGACCGCATCGTCTGCACCTGACCTCGCACGACAATCCGCGAGCCTCTCGGCAGCTCACTGCGGTGCTTTTCAATAATCCTTTCGATTTGAACATCCACGCTATGAAGATCTGTGTGGATGAAGCTGCCGTAAATGTCTATCACTGGCTCGATGTCGTAGTGGGTCACCGTCGCAAGCTCTTCGCCACGCGTGAAGCTTGCAATACCTCCAAGCACCTGCACCGGCTTAGCCATGGTCTGGAAGCTGGCCTGGGGGGTGGCTCCACTCACGGTGTATCCATCCTGCGACCTAATAGATGGCGTCGCAGTTCCCGGAGTGAGCGGAATATTCTTCAGTTGTTGCAACGAGTCCAGGTTGTATTGCGGACTTTGCACTGCGATGCTGTAACTAACCCCGTTGGACGGATTAAGCCAGAACGTTGGCGAAGTCTGGAAACTACCGCTGAGCGCAACCAGCAGGCTTCCGGCTGTATCCCTCTGCGTAAGTCCGATGTCCTGCGCCTTCGATCGGTCTACATCGACGAGGTAGCGGGGATAGTTGAAGGGCTGCTGAATGCGGAGACCCGTGGTACCTGGAACGTACTTGATCTCCTGCATGATTTTTTCGGCAAATGCGTGGTTGCCAGCCATATTCGGTCCGACGATCTGGACATCGAGCGACGCGGGTAGACCGAAGTTTAAAATCTGCGTGACCATGTCGATAGGCAAAGTGTAAAACTCGGTGCCGGGAAACTGCTTCGAAAGATTCGTCAGCAGGGTCGCTACATACTTATCCGTAGGCTTGTGATCCTCAGCCAGCGAGACAGTGACGTCCGCGTCCGCAGGACCAATGGGAGCCGAAGTGCTGTAAGACAAATTCAGACCGCTGTAGGGCAACCCGATGTTGTCGATGATGCTTGCTATTTCCTTCTTCGGGATCTCTCGTCTTATTTCGTTATCGACCAGGTCGCAGAGCCGTGCCGTTTCCTCAATCCGTGTGCCAGTATGAGCGCGAACATGAATCAGAAACTGGCCGCCATCGACACTGGGAAAGAAGTCCTGTCCAAGCCACGGAAATAACAGCGCTGCGGAGCCGATGCTAAAGACGAAGAACATAATAACCAACGCCGTACTGTTGCGGAGGCAGAGATCGAGAATCCGCTTGTAGCCATTGCGGACCTTTTCAAACCGCTTCTCAAAACCACGTTGAAAGCTAACCAGAGGATTTCTACTTGACTGTCTCCGCTTCTCATCCTCTGCGCTGTGTGGCTTCAGCAGATACTTCGCCATCGTAGGCACGATTGTTCGAGAGAGAAAGTAGGAAGCGAGCATCGCGAAGACGACCGCCTCTGCGAGCGGCACGAAGAGGTATCTCGCCACTCCACTCAGAAAAAACATTGGAACAAACACGATGCAGATGGAGATAGTCGAAACGAATGCAGGCACTGCAATCTGGGCCGCTCCTTCCAGAATGGCCCGCTCTGTTTCCATGCCATCTTCCAGATTTCGATTAACGTTCTCGATCTCTACCGTCGCGTCATCCACAAGAATGCCAACAGCCAGCGCAAGCCCTCCGAGGGTCATGATGTTAATGGTTTCGCCAAGAGCACTCAAAACCATGATCGAGGTCAAGATGGAGAGCGGAATAGAGACTGCGATAATGACCGTGCTGCGCCAGCTTCCTAGAAACAGGAGAATCATCGCGCCCGTCAGGCAGGCGGCAATCAGCGCTTCCCGAACGACACCGCTGATCGCTCCACGCACGAATATAGACTGATCGGAGAGTGGCGTGATGCGCAAAGCCGGCGGCAATGATGCAAGGATGGTCGGCAGTCTGCCCCGAATAGACTTAATTATGTCAAGTGTCGAGGAACTTCCGGTTTTTTGCACCGTCAGCAACGATGCCCTCTGCCCGTCGACTCGCACGATGTTTGTCTGCGGTGGATAACCATCGCGTACATGAGCAACGTCGCGAATGTAGACCGTGGCACCATTGACCGTCTTGATGGGAAGGTCGTTCAGCCCTTGAATTGTCTTTGGGGCGCTGTTTGTATCGATTTCATACTCGAACGTGCCGATCTTCGCCGTTCCCGAAGGAAGGATAAGATTTTGGGCAGATATTGCATTTACCACTTCGGTAGGGGATAGACCTTTGGCCTGCAGGGCAGGCATATTGATATCGACCTGTACCTGCCGTTGCTTGCCCCCATAGGGAAACGGGATCGAAGCACCTTCGATGCTTGAGAGCCGGCTACGAACAAAGTTGAGACCGAGATCGTTCAGTTGCTGCTCGGATAAACCCTGTCCTGAGAGGCCGAGCTGCAGGATAGGAACACTGGAAGCGCTGTATTGGATGATGAGCGGCGGCGTGGTGCCGGCAGGAAGTTGTCTAAGCTGTGTTTGCGAAATGGCCGTTAGCTGCGCCACAGCCGTCGCAATGTTCACCCGCGGCTGAAAGAACACTTTGACGACCGCCACACCATTCAGAGATGTCGACTCGACGTGCTCGATATCGTTAACGGTCGTCGTGATGCCCCGCTCTGTTGGGGTAATGATCCGGTTCGCCATGTCTTCAGGCGAGAGACCGCTGTAATTCCAAATGATGCTGACAACGGGAATATTAATATTGGGAAAAATATCGACCGGAGTCCGAAAGATCGCAAGCGGTCCAAGAATCAATAGAAGCAGTGAAAGGACTACAAATGTGTAAGGACGGCTCAGAGCAAGTTTAACAATCCACATGTTGCCCACCCATCCGTCTTACGATTTCACCTTGCTGTGGAGAAGATTCCATAAACTCAAATATTTTCGACAACACCTCAGATGAGGCAAATGTGGTTTCACCGAATCGAGCATCAAGCGCAGCCTCGCGATTTGCGATCCGGAGTGCGTGACAGTCCAGAAGCAACGCCTCCTTCGACTTGAAGAGTTGATATACGGTTCTCTTCGTGGTTGTCGCTTGGGTTGGAATCGGATCGACGCTTATGTCGCGGAACCCTTGACTCAAAAAAACAACTCTGATGCCGGTTTGAGGATCTGAGTCGTCGTGTTGGCTCCCCGCTGGGACATAAAAATTGCCTACTAATAAGTAAGGTAGCATGCCTCTGGAACGTTGCAAGCCATTTCTGCGGACGTTCTCTACATGCGCCCAGAACAGAATCCAGTTGCATTTTGATACCTCCGATCTTACTGAAGGCGGCAGAATATGAAAGCATCTTTCGGGAGAAGGTAACCGGCGGCCGCTGAAACCGTCCCGAGCTGCAGCATCTGCTCTATGACTTGCGCAAAGGTGATGTCTTGGTCGTCTGAAAGCTGGACCGGCTATCCCGTTCCTTGCGGGATGTGCTGACGCTCATGAAGCGAATTCAGGAAGCCAAGGCCGGCTGATGATGCAGAGGTGGGATCGTTAACAGAATTCGAGCTGGCCATGCTTTGGCAACAACTTTGGTCTCCTGCCGCCGATGCGTCCCTCGTCGCGAGCAGATTCAAGTCCCATCCGCGTTCTCTCCCGTAGCGGATGAAATACACGGAGCTGCGTAGGCGTGTACAGGTCGGGCTCAACAAAGGCGAGGCCAGGACTGCTGTGGCCCGCGCTGTATTCTTCAATTGCCAAGGGGAGATGCGCGACCGTAGCTTCGAAAACCAGCGCTACCGTGCCAGCGGGCTCAACCTGATCGTCGCCGCCATCACGCTTTGGAACACCGTATACGTGGAGCGGGCAATCGTCACCCTCCGCGAGCATGGCATCTACATCGAAGATGAAGCGCTGATCCACCTCTCACGTATCGGGTAAAGGCATATCAACCTGACGGGCGATTACACATGGCAGCCTGCAGGAAAGCTCCGCAAGGGCTCGTTCAGGCCTCTGCGACCATTTGCAGTCTCAAACGAGTGATCCAAATTGCTTGCGTACGATTTT
>JAYVDT010000657.1:0-2367 GCA_043749265.1 Rhodanobacteraceae bacterium
GCCGTCACTGCATTGTTGAGCGGAGCCCAGTGCCGTTCATGCTCGGGCCAGGTGTAGACCTTTTCGATAGGCGCAACGACTGCCTTCCGCTCCGCCACAACCTCTTGCTTCGGCGCGACCTCCCGCTCCGGCACTTTGGCGATCTGCTCCTGCTTCGGAGCTACCTGCTTCTGCTCGGGCACATGGGCGCTTTGGCGGGAGACATCCCGGCTTAGCGCCTGGGGCAGCTTCTCCCAATCGCTGGTGAAGATTTGGGCATCATGCGCTCCGCGCGAGACGGCGACGTAGGCCATGCGGTTGTTGAAAACGACGACTTCGCAGGAGTTCTCCGTCATCTTTCCCCAAACCTCTTGATTATTGCTGCGATCCGGCCCGCGATGGTGTTCGCTTTCCCTTCAGAACGTAGTCGAAGTCGCTGCGTCGCAAGACCGGGAACGTAGCCGCAAATGCGCTTCGTTTCCGAGCCGAGCCAAGGTGCAAGCCGCTCTTCGTTTGCCGCCCAGCCAAGCCACTTGGCCACTTCAATCCTCATTAGCGTGAGCAAATCATTGTCGTGATGTGCAGCTTCGGAGACATCTTCGAAGAACGCACAAATAGGCAGGATTGTCGCCAAGTCAGCCTCTTCCAATGCAGTAGTCAAGGCAGGTATGAGGATCGAGCCGAAGACGATGTACTGCACGGCTTCTTCACCTCCCATGTATCCAAACTCAGCACGATAGACAGCTTCTAACTTGGGAAGTCGGCTGAACAGTTCAGGCACGACAGTCGCGTAGTTCATGGGTTGAGAATACTGCTGGCGGAAAACGGCGTGATAGGAAACCCCGGACCTTGGGTGCCCTATCCTTCCATCACCCTCTGGACCTGGACCGCAGACCATTCCCCAAGTCTTCGAGGTGTTGGGATCTCACGAGCATTGAGTTCTGCCGCGATCGCGCGGAGCGAGCTCGCGCCCGTGGCTCGTATGGCTGTGATGGTCGGAACGAGCTCCCTGCTGACCTAGCTCGCTTTCTGACTACGCACCTGACGCGCTGCAACTCCAATCTCTGCGAACCGTTCAGCCGAGACGCGCCGACCGCCAAGCTTCGTTCCCCGCACTTTTGCGGCGGCGAGGGCTGCTTTGGTCCTCTTCGAGATGGCCTCGGCCTCTTGCTCAGCGACAGCGGCCAGGATGTGGACAACGAACCGATTCGCCTGGCATATCGACAGCCAAGAATTCGACGCCAGATTCCATAAGGTTCGAGATCAAGGCGACGTTGCGGGCGAGACGGTCCAGCTTGGCAATCACCAGCGTAGCGCGATGCTTACGGCAGAGCTTGAGGGCGGTAGCGAGGGCAGGCCGGTCATTGCGCTTCCCGCTCTCGACTTCTAGAATCTCTTGCACCAGGGTCCAGTCTCCCCCGTTGAGAAATCCGGCGACGGAGGCCCGCTGCGCTTCGAGTCCCAGGCCGCTTGTTCCCTGCCGTGCCGTTGAGACTCTCAGGTAGCTCACGAACTTGCCGCTCTCCATTCCTTCGCACCCTCTGTTACGTTTCTTCTACGTTCGTAGGAAGATGTAACAGGTGGCGCATTCCGGCAAGACCTGCGACGGGCGCGCGATAAGGTCTGCTTTCTTCGTAAAAATTGCTTGTATTCATTGTTGTTTGTTTGTATACATACAACAATGAGTACAGCGGTCACCCTTCGCCTCGATTCTGCTTCTCCTGTTCCTGCCTATCGGCAGATAGTGGATGGGCTGCGACTGCTGTTTGTGGATGGCGCTCTCCGTCCAGGAGATACCCTGCCCACCGTCCGTAGCTTGGCTTTGGACCTTGGTGTCCACTTCAGCACGGTAGCCGAGGCCTATCGAACGTTAAGCAGCGAAGGATGGTTGGAACTCAAGAGACGTCACGGGGCGACTGTTACCGACAGACGGAGTCCGACACCTGCTCCTGCAGCACAGGCCGAGTTTGGGGTGAGGCTGCGCCAGCTGATTGCACACGTGCGCGCAGATGGACTGTCTCCCCTGACGATCCGCAACGAGCTTGCAACAGTCGCCGAAGAACTTGCCGGGTGAGTTAAAGGTTGAAAAGTAAATAAAAGTGACTCAGGAGGATGAAATGAATACCACACTTGCTATCGGGGCCATCGTGTTGATGGGCGCCTTTTATGCTTGGACCAGTCGGATCAATGGAATGTTCTTCTTCGGCCGCAGCGCGGAATCCGAACTTAGAAGCAGCTCCGAAGGACAAAACATCAGTCGGCAATACCTGACGGCAATAACGCTGGCAACTCTTCGGCCTCGCTTGCAGCAGCACCAGCCCTGTTGCTAACGCATGGCCATCCGGTATTCGGATGGACACTCATTGGTGTTCAAGCTTGTCTGGTAAG
>JAYVDT010000658.1:0-2367 GCA_043749265.1 Rhodanobacteraceae bacterium
CGCGTCGCTGTGATGTGTTTTTGGATGGTGCTCTGCGCTCATGCTGGCGGCCCTCTGCATCGGCTGTAAGCCACGGGTTTCCAGTTATGAGGTAGGGCGCACCACGTCTCCCAACGGAAGTCTTGAAGCTATCTTGACCGAAACGAACGCGGGAGGGACAACATCGTTCGGCTATGAAGTAAGCATCGGCACCAAAGGTGCGAATAATGCTCAGAGAGTTGCAAGTCTTTATGGCGCTGTCAGGAATGCACAGGCTTATGGCGTAAACCTAAGCTGGATCGACAACCATACCTTGCGCGTTCAGTATTTGCGAGCGAAGGCTGTTCAGAACGTCATCAACACCGTGAATGTGAATGGACAACAGGTCGAGGTGGCACTCCAAAGCGGTATCGAAGACCCAGGTGCTCCCTCAGGAGGTATGCAATACAACCTTCAGAAACAATCCCATTAGGCGAGGACGAAGAGCGGAAATCACTACGATGCAAGGTGCCTTCATCTACGACTGCACATCACAACATGTTCGTCTGCCTGATCTCGCTTTTGCCCCAAATAAACCGGGCTGCAGCACGGTCCTCCCGAATGGCAAGACCCTCGGACAGTACATCAATCAGGGGCGGGCTCAAATGCAGGCATCAAAGGCCCCTCTTCTAACCTTTGCCTCAATCGCGAGGGACTATGGGCAAATTGATTTCAAGAATGGTGCAGGCGGACGGAGTGTATTAGCTACCAGTCTCGGTCAAGATGGAAACTTTGCCTATTACGCTATAGGCTCGGGATTTCTCTCGCCGAACATGTTGGATTTTGGGGCTTCGGTTTATGCTGTTGCCGCGACCGTTCCGTATCCCGGACACTCTGGAAAGCCTTTCTCAACCATAGGCAACGGTCCAATGCTCATAGATGACAGTGCTGCCTCTATGCGAAGCGCAGGCTTGGCGACTCCGGGGTGCCCGCAATGAAGAAAATTAGCATATTGCTTCTGGTACTGCTTTCTGTACTGGGTTGTGGCAAATCGGATTCTGTACAGATCGTGAAATCCCCCACACCAGGGCTTTTTTACACTGTGGAGCTTTCTAAAGCAGCCGGTCCAGTATCAGATACGACTCGGGTTTTTGCTCACTTCGTACGCAACGGGAAATCCAAGAAGATTCTCGTGCTCGACGGTTCGGACATGACGATCTCGAAGGTTGCTTGGAACAACCCGCATGATGTGACATTGTGCCTGGCAGCAGGTATCACGAGCACCTTTCGAAACCAAGAGACGTTGATTGTAGGCGATACTCCAGCGGATTCCATAACGATTCACAACAATCTTGACGAGCACTGCGACGCTACTTCTGCGATCACTCCGAATGCAAGCAATTGAGGACAGAGCTGCATCTACGACGTGGTACCCCGCTTGTGCATCTGTTGTTGCCCCAAATAACGGGACGCCCGGCAAGACGAATCCGCTCCTGAACAATCCGAGCACCTTGCACGAGTGTGGCGCAGATGCCAGTGCCGCTGCGAGTCAGCAAACCGGAAAGATATTAAGCGGAGATTGGGTCGGAACTACTGCTGCGGGCGTTTTGGTTAGAGCGGTCACGGTGGGAGGACTAACCGCTTCGGGGGTTGCTCAAGGGGCGGCAATCAGCTTTGCCGGTCGCGCTCTTTACTACGGCGCAAAGGGTCTCTTCAACGGCGCTACGACGGGAGGAGCCTGTGCAATCAGCTCGGGGACGACCTCCCTCTACAACAGTCTTACGGGGCCAGGCTAATGCGTGACTACGCCGAGGACTACATCCGAGGGCCTGAAAAACCGCTGAGCAACAATGTCAAGATGGTGCTGAAGCTGCTAATTTTGGGGTTTGTTTCAGCGGCTGTGACTGACCTTCTGAGAACGCATACTCCAGTCCAAGGTAGGCTGGCGGAACTTGTTGGCCTACTGTCCGGCATCCTCAGCCAGCAGGCAATCGCTCCGAGGCTGACGGTTGGCAAGCTCGCCCTAGTCGCCTTGGGAATATGCGCTGTGATGGGCGTCCTCTTCTTTTTGCACTGGTAAGCATCGCCGCAGGCCGTCTCTTCGGGGGCGGCCTCGCTTGCGTCTGGGCCTTACATCGGGGAGCTGTGGCGACCGGGAGAAAGAGCACGCTGCTTCGCATCGGGAGTAGGGTGACACACCACTCCGGAACGGGTGTTGTGGAGTAACCGAAAGTTACGCTTGGGGAACTTGCTGAAAACAGGCGGCTAAGAGAAAAACGGGGTCAAACGGCGTAGGCTTACGGGCGAGCATACGTTGCTGACGGGGAATTATATGAGCATCAACCCCTCAGCCCTAAATCAAGATGGAACTTGTCTTCTATGCCCCGAATCAATATTGTCTCTGGAGTT
>JAYVDT010000659.1:0-8061 GCA_043749265.1 Rhodanobacteraceae bacterium
TTCCTACGGCGCTCAACTACTTCAACCGCTTCAACGACCTGCCCCAGATGGAGCCCATCAATCCGCCTCCGCCGAAGACTTGAAGAGCCGACCAAAATTGACGCGAAGTCAGATTCCATATAATCCGCCGAGCGTGCCACTGCGCAACCATCCTTGTTCGAGAGCACGATGACCCGTCTGCTGGTTCGCTATCCGGCAAGCATGTCATGTTCTGGGGAGACAGCATATCGTCCATCTTCGGTAACAAGTGGCAGAATGCCTTCATCGCTCGGACTGGTGCCGTTTACTACGGCCAAGATGCGCGTCCCGGACGTGCGTGGGGATCAATGCTGGAGGGTTATGGCGCTTACTGCCCCTTGGCTTCTCTCGGTTCTCTCGGGGCATTCAACGCCAACACTGATACCAACCACACACCCCAGTGCAGCTTTCCTACAGGTGGGGTCATTGGGAACTACGGAACCTACACCGTACCTGTAACTGGGCAAACGCTGGCTCAGACTCTGGCCAATGTAGACCTCCTTGTGATTGTCCTCGGCACGAACGATGCATCTACGTCGTTCGGACCTATCGGAAACATCACGGACGGTTACACAGCGGGCACTGAGTACGCATCGATGAACTTTGCTTTGGATGCTGTGTACACGGCCAAACCGACGATCAAGGTTGTCATTGTGACACCGTACTTCTTCGGAAACGGAGCCGATATCACAGGGGCAAACGCTACCGCCTCCGACGGTTCGGGCTCCACTCTCGTTTATACGCAGGGCACCACCAACTCACTCGCAGCCGCTGCAAAGATTCAGGCTCTCGTCAATGCGGAGATTGCTGTGGGTAATGCTCGCGGAATCCCAGTGCTGAACATGCTCTCCAACGGCAACATCAATGCCCTGAATATCGGCAAGCAAACTCGTGACTCCATCCACCCGACCGACCTTTACATGAACACGGTGATGGGTCCGCTAGCTGCTCAGTTCTCTATTCAGCGGTTCTAAACAAATCAGTGGGTGCAAGCCCACAGAAAGACCGCTATGTTCAAGTGGCTTCAAGATGTCTTCTCTGGTTCTGATTGCGCCAGCTTTGCTCGGTGTGCGACGGCTTTGTCCGTGGCCACCGGGTGCTGGTCCCTCATCTACCTCGTCCACACTAACCATGCCTTACCTGACCCAGCCACCCTCACGACGCTGGCCGTCTGGATGACCTCACCCTACGCCATCAACAAGGTCGCCGCGCTGGTACCCAACAAGTCCAGCTAGTCCTCCGCTACATCCTCCCTCCCGCTCTACCCCAAAGGCAATACATGGCAATCATCGGCTCCTTCAATGGCGCGAGTATCCTCGCGCTTCCGACCAGTTCTGGCCTGCGTTCGGTCGAGTTTTCGTTCAGTGATGCGACGACTATCGTGTCGTCTCCCTTCACGGGCCAGACGCAGGTTCAGCAGTGGCCGGGTGCTGACTCCCTCAGCGGAACGGTCACATTGCCACCCCTCACGCAAGACCAAGTGGACGAATGGATTTCGTTCCTCATGCAGCTACGGGGAATGACCAATGCCTTCCCGCTCGGCGACCCCATGAAGAAAACCCCCAGAGGAAACGCCCATGGGATTCCTCTCGTGGATATGTCAGTCGCTGGCACCAACTTGGCCGGGGCACAGACCTTGCACACCAAAGGCTGGCAGGCCAGTACCTTCGGACTCCTCCTCCCCGGCGATTACTTGCAGATCGGTCATCGTCTCCATCGCTGTTTGGATCGTGTGAACTCGGACGCGAACGGTAATGCTCAATTTGCAGTCTGGCCTTCGCTACGCGACCTGCCCACCGACGCCGAACCCATCATCCTCAACAATCCGGTTGGCCTCTTCCGCTTGGCTCAGAATCGGAGGGTTTGGTCTTCCGATTACACGTTCCTGACCCAACTGAGTTTCGGCATACAGGAGTTCCGCTAGATGAGTAGACAAGTAGAAGCAGTCTTCAACGCGAGTCTCAGCACCGGGAGTATTTGCCCCGTCATCATGGCGATGCTCACGTTCAAAACACAAACCACATACGTCTGGTCTGGTGTAGGCACTCTGGTCTGGAACGGATACAACTTCCTCGGAGTGGGTTCGCTCGGCAAGATAGGTACCATCACCGAAGGCGTAGACGTGAAGGCCGACGGCATGACTCTAGAGCTATCCGGTATTGACCCCATCTATCGCGCCGAATGTCTCACCGACATCAAGATCGGCGCACCAGCCAAGGTGTGGTTCGGAAATACGTTCAACGGTGCTCTGGTTGGGACTCCTTATCTGGTGTTCTCAGGAACCGTAGACAAGCCGACTTTTCATATCGGAGCGGACTCAGACACCATCGTGCTCGCCCTTGAGAACCGAATGATTGATCTGGCTCGCGCCACTATGCGCCGCTATACCCATGCTGACCAACATCTGTACTACCCCGACGACACTGCCTTCCTTCACGTTGAACAGTTAAATGACTTAGTCATCAATTGGGGAGTATAGCTCCCCCCACAACCTACCTAACAAGCCGCCAACTGAGCGGCTTTTCTTATGCCCGTTAATGCGGGTGAAAGACGAGTCATGCCACTTCAAAAACACGAACATTGGGACACAGAAAGTTTTCACGACTTCCTTTTAGCTCACGCCACTTCCCCTTTCATATGGGGTCAGAACGACTGTTGTCTGTTTGCCGCCAACGCGATTGAGTCTTTCACCGGAACTGACATCGCGGATGACTTCCGCGGCAAGTACACCAACCACGACTCAGCGTTCGCTCTCATTGAAACCCTCACTGGGGGCACGACCGTTGCGGATGCCGCTGCGCATTGCGCTGCCAAGCATGGCCTTGTAGAGCACCAGTATCCGCTCATGGCCAAGCGAGGCGACCTCGTCGTTATCGCCAACGGAGACACCCTCATCGCCGGAGTCACCCACTTAAACGGTCGCCATGTCGTAACCGTCACCGAGAGCGGTCTAGTCCGCCTCCCCATCACCAAGGTAGTTCGCAGCTGGGCCGTCTAGCTCGGCACCTCATCATCATTAGACACCTCCGGGCGGTCTTTGTTTTACGGGAGTAAGTCATGTCGAAAGCAGTCGAAGGAGCAGCACTACTAGGTGGCGCAGTACTGGTGGGAGGAGCTATGTTCGCCCTCGCAGCCACTGGTGTCGGGTTGGCCGCGTTGCCATTCCTCACCGAGGCCATGGCAAGCATGATTATGGGCGGTCTGTCTATGGAGGCCGGAGCCATTTCGGATGCTCTGACCTCCGGGCGCGGGATGAACATCACCACCCGGCAGCCTGCTTCTGCTCGCCAGGTCATTTTTGGGCAGCAGAGGGTAGGTGGAGTTGAAATCTATCGCTCCACCACGGGTTCACATAAAGACCAGTTCAACTATGTCATCGTCCTCGCTGGACATGAGTGTGACTCCATAGTCAATCTGTACCTCGACGGTCGGCAGGTCCATTGGAACGTGGGCGGTGTAGGCAATGTCACGCGCAACGGTGTGAACTTCGGGGGCACGGCCAACAGCAACTCATACCCCGGACCCAACGGAGTGCAGTACAACTTCGGCGGGAAGGTCTATTGCGAGGCCTGCTTCGGCAACCAGACCAATCAACCGAACACAAGCTATAACGGCGGATTCAATACGGGGCTTCAGGCCAACGATCCGGTCTGGGGTCCATCCGCTCAGGGTATCCCCTACGTGGGCGGGTGCTGCTATGTCTACCTGAAGATTGAATACGACACCAACCTGTTTCCCGGTGAGCCCGAGATTCGTTTCACGGTAAATGGTAAGAACAATATTTTTGACCCGCGCACGAACACCAGCGGATTCACCACCAATTGGGCACTCATCTGTGCTGACGTTCTCACCGACACCGTGTTTGGTCTGGGCGACAACAGCGTCAATCATGACCAACTTATCGCTGCGGCGAACGTGTGTGACGAGCAGGTTGCGCTAGCCAAAGGTGGTACCGAAGCTCGCTACGCTACCAACTACCACTGTGACACCACAGTTGCTCCCGGAGACATGCTCGCGGCCATGATGTCGGGTGCTGCTGGCCGTCTCAGCCGTATCGGTGGGGAGTGGTTCATCTGGCCTGCTTACTGGCAGGGACCCAGCTTCGCATTTGATGAAAATGCTTTGACGGGTTCTATGCAGTGGAGTCCGTATCGCTCTGCTTCTGAGTTGATCAATCGTGTCAACGGAACCTATACTGCTCCCACATATCCCTATAACGCAGCCGGGAACGTATACGACGCCAATGGCTTCTACAACGGTCAGATACAGAATAACTTTTCGTTTGCATTCCAGTCGACGAACTATCCGCAGTATGCCTGCGATGTGGCACACGGTTACGCTGCGGACCAGTACCTGAATGAAGACGGAGGCATACAGCGTCCCAGAGAGCTTGGCCTCACCACAGTCCTATCCGTAACGCAGGCACAGCGTGTGGCCAAGATCACTTTGCTACGCAACAGACAGCAAGGCAGTGGTTTGTTCCCGATAAACCTTGCGGCCTGGAGTATGCAGCCGCTAGATGTGATGCAGTTCAGCTTCGCGCACAACGGCTGGACGGCAAAGATGTTGGAAATTGGGGGTGTGGACTTCGTTGTTGCGGATAATGGCGATGGAAACCAGTCTGTTCGCTGTGAGATGAAGGTGCAGGAGACTGCGGCTACCGTCTATCAGTGGTCCACCGTGGAAGAGATGACGGTGTATGACGTTCCGGCATCGGCTACACAGACCACGTATGTTCCCGCTTCGCCCACCAACCTCAGTGTGACCTCGTCGGCTGGGACTGCGCTCGTCGGTCTAGATGGTGTGGTTCACCCTCGGGCCTTGCTCAGTTGGGATGAACCGCTAGACGGTCTCGTCAAGCAGATTCAGGTGCAGTATCTTCCCGGAAATCCCGTCTCCATAGCTACTACAGCCGCAACGTCTGCAATTGAGGCACGCACGAACTGGATGCAACCGGGTAACGTCGGTGACCTGCCTACGGGCGGAAACACGTCTCACACCGGAGGATACGGGACGTACACACCAGCCAGCGGTTCCGTGGGTTACGGAATCTTTCACGCATACCCGAACTACGACTATCAGGGCTTCTACTTCTACGAGAATGAGCCATCGTCCTTCAATACGATGGTCAACTTCACCAGCACGAAGATGATTCAGATACCTACGAGCGGCGACCTCGCGGCCTGCCAAGCTCTAGATTTTGAGATTCAGGTGAGCCGTGCAGGTTGGACGTACAACGGCGCATGGGAGCAAGCTCCCTTCGTCAGCAATGGCGGCATCAACGGCGTATGGCAATACTTCAACTACCAAGGAACGAGTGCGCCTAACGCCCATTGGGTACCCACTACGATCCCGATAGCGGCCTCCTTCGTGGCTGGGCAATGGGTTGCCATTACAGCGATATGGCGTCTTGATCCGGTCGCCCACACGATGACGCATGTGTCTCTCGCCATTAACGGTACGGTCTATCCGGTGAACGTGACCCAGCCGGCAATACAGGAAGGCTTCGCGGATTACCTCCACGCCAGCCAACAGTTGAATTGCAGGCAGGGATACACGCATCCGCCTTTCAACGGATCAACCTACACACCCCCGGCGGCTTACCAGACATGGGTGAAGGGTTGGACCATCAGCATGGACGATGGTAAAGGGAACGCGGCCACGTCTTGGCTCGCGGCTCCCAATGTCGATGTGGCCAACACAAGCTGTTTCATCTCGGACGTCATCGCTGGGCAGATGTACAGCTTCCGCGTCCGTTCTCAGCGTCCCAACGGTGCCTCTTCGCCATGGGTCGAGCTAGACGGCTACACCGTCAGTGTCACGCTCTCATCCCTGTCTCAAACGGGTATCGGAGTTGGCTCCCTGATCGGTGAAGCCTTCAGCTTTGGGGCGGCGATTGTGTGTTCGGGATTCACGGCTTCGGTGGGTAATGCTCATGTGTCCGTGCTACCGAACGGCTACACCATCAACGGCTTGAACACGTCGCAACTCTACTACGTGTACTACGTCGATCCGAACTTCACTGGCGGCAACGTAACTCCCATCGCAACGCAGAATCAGGCAGACTTCCGCAACAAGGTTGGCTACTTCCTGATCGATTCGATTGTCACCCCGGCATATAGAAGTTCGACCGGAAGCGGGAGCGGAGCACGGTTTTCACCCAGCAACTTCGCGGACATGGGAACTCGGACGACGGGTAGTCCCGAGGCTGCTTATGACGGTGACACCACGACGTATGCCAATGTATCTGCGGTCTACGACCATGTCTTGGATCGGGGCAACTTCGGGGAGTGTCAATGGCTGGGCTTCCAGTCGTTCGTCTCTTCAACTGCTGTCACGCTACACGTCATAGCTTCGGTGTACGAGTCGCCGGGGAACCAAATCGCATGCACCATCGCGGGTTCGGCTGGGGGTGTCGCCCTGAGCCTGATGTCAGCCAACGCAACCACGGCAAGCACCGACTACATAGCCACCATCCCGGCTGGAACCAACCTCAACACGGTTTCGGTTACGGCGATGGTGGATGCAACGGCGGCAAGCTCAACCACCAACCTCACTGCCAGTCTGAAAATCGCCGAAATCTACATTCAGTAGGTTTCGGCTTGAACCATTTCGCTGTCTATCACCCTTTCTGAGGAGACCCAGAACATGGCACCTGCCCATCCCACCATCAAGGAGCTTGACGGATTACCTTCCGGAGAGATTGAACTTCGTATTGCCCAATCAGAACAAAGAACCAGAGAAACCCTCGGCTCCCGGCTCGACGCTCAGGATACCCGCTTGGACAACATGCAAGATGACCTGTCCATCTTGGTCGGAACAGCCAAGCTACAAGGGCTGGTCCAGAGTGTGAAGATTACGGTCGAAGGGCTGGTCGTCAAGGGTGATCAGTGGCACGAGGAAGACATCACCTATCGTGCTGCCATGATTCAGCGTGTTACTTCCATCGAGGAAAAGACGGAGGCTCTAACAAGCCGAGTTGAGAGGATCGGCTGGTTCGTTTACTGCTCCGACAAACTCTCCCAGCTTCTGGCAAAGCTGTTCCGGCTTCTATCCACAGAGGAATTCTGGAAGGTCGCTGGCGTGGGGATCATGCTCTACACCATGAGCAAAGTCTCGCCCTGGTTGTTTCATATCGTCGCTCCCATCTTTGGGGCTATCACTGGTACTGGGGCGACTCCGACACCGAAGTAAGGAATCCATGCACAACTTCACATACTCAAAGGACGGCCTCTTATTGACGGAGTCGTTTGAAGGGATGCGCCTGACGGCGTATCACGATACCGGAGGCGTCCTGACCATTGGCTACGGCCACACAGGGAAGGACGTCGTCATCGGCCTCACCATAACCCCGGCTGAAGCTGATCGGTTGCTTCTCGGGGATGTGAGGCACGCGAGCGACGTCGTAAACCGGCTGGTCACATGGCCCGGACTCATGCAGACAGAATTTGACGCTCTCGTGGATTTTTCCTTCAACGCAGGGTGTGGTGCCTTCGCCGGGTCTACCTTGCTCAAGGACTTGAATATGGGCAAGTTGGCCGAAGCTGCCGCTCAGTTTGAGGCATGGGATCACGTCGGCGGTATGGTGGTGGCTGGTCTGTTGCGGAGACGGATAGCGGAAGAGAAGCTGTTTGGGTCCGTAGAAGCTGCGTAAACTGAGAAGGTCGCAGTACCTAATCCCTACCACGTTACCCGGCAGGTTCGTGTTTGTCTTCTCCCGGCATTGACCCCAGTGAAAGCTGGGGTCTTTGTCGTTTAAGAGTCCTTACCCTGTAGAAATCATTTGTCGGGTACCCGGAAAGAGGCAATCGGGTACCCGTTTAGGCCCGTTTTTAGCGTATAAAGGCGCTAACGTCGATATACGCTCACATACGGGCGTATACGGCGGAACCCGCGTCATTATTGGGCGGATGCGCTCTAAGTGATTGTTTTTAGGGGGCTTGCAAAGGTCGTGGCGGAGAGTGGGGGATTCGAACCCCCGGTACAGCTTTCGCCGTACAACGGTTTAGCAAACCGTCGCCTTCAGCCACTCGGCCAACTCTC
>JAYVDT010000660.1:0-2363 GCA_043749265.1 Rhodanobacteraceae bacterium
AGCACGTGTGCGAATGGTGTGTCTGCGATGGGCTTGTACGTGAATAATCAACGGGTTGTCGTGCAGAACGGGGCCAGCCTGAATTACGACCTCACGCTCGCTAATGGCTCGTACTCGACCGTGGTGCAGGAGTGGGATGGGTGCGCCGGATCCACCACTGCACCGATCCAGATTACGGTCGGGGCGGGGTCAACTGCGGCGGTCAGCATCTCTGCGTCGCCGTCTGGGATCAATCTGGGTAGCTCATCGGTCCTCACGGTGTCCGCCAGTAACGCTTCTCAGTTGAAGATCGATGGATCTGACGGCAGCACCTATACCCTGCCGCAGAGCGGTGGAACACAGTCCGTCAGTCCCCCGGCCAGCACGACCTACACGGCAACGGCAACCGATTCGGCAGGAGCGACTACCACGGCCCAGACGGCAGTCACGGTCACACCGCTCTCCGGAGGCACGGCGGTGCTGATGCATCGCAACAGTCTGACAGGGGACGGCGCCAATCTTAACGAGGTCACGCTCACCCCGTCCAACGTGAATTCGGCAAGCTTCGGCAGAAAATACGCACTGCCCGTGGATGGACAGCTTTACGCGCAGCCGCTTTATGTTCCAGGTCTCTCGGTCAACAACGCTACGCACAATGTGGTTTTTGCGGCAACCCAGAACGACAGTGTCTACGCCTTTGATGCGGACAGTGGAAGCCAATTATGGAAGGTAAGCCTGGGAACGGCCGTCAGCAACAATGACCCCGAGGGGGTACAGCCTACACTGGGCATCCTGAGCACGCCGGTCATCGATGCCAGCACCAACACTATTTATGTGACTGCTGTTACCTCTGGGAATGTAATGAAATTGCATGCGCTCGACATCACTACTGGAGCAGAGAAGCTGGGTTCACCCGTGATCGTGAAGGCCTCTGTCCCTGGTACTGGTAGTGGGAATGTGAACGGGGTCGTTTCGCTCTCAGCGGGCTGCTACCAACGCACAGCCTTGACGTTTGCCAATGGACGCATCTATCTGGCTTTTGGACACTGCAACCACGGCTGGATACTAGCGTATGACGCCAGCACACTCGCTCAGACCCAGGTCTTCAATACCTCGCCGAATGGAATCGGCGCAACCATTTGGATGGGAGGCGCGGGGCCAGTGGCGGATGCGAACGGAAACCTGTATGTCATCACCGGGGACGATATCGGAAGTACCGCGCCGTCGAGCGATAGCTTTCCGGACGCGATCCTGAAGCTATCTCCAAGCCTGCAGATGCTGGATTACTTTATTCCTTCAAACGAAAGATACTTGGAAGGAAATGATGCCGACTTAGGCAGTGGCGCTCCGATTCTGCTTCCTAACAATAGCTCCGCGTTTCCCCATGAGTTGATTGGCGGAGGAAAGGACGGCCGCGTATTCGTCGTGAACGGCGACAACATGGGCGGCTATCAAAGGGGAGTGAACGGCAGCGACAATGTAATCCAGACGGTGCAGACCGGGACCCAACAGTTTGACAACATCTGGGGAGCGCCGGCCTTCTGGAACGGGACCATTTTCTATCACACGGAAGGTGACGTTCTGAAGGCCTATAGCTGGGCGGGCGGCAAGATCTCCAGTCAACCGGTTGCCAGTGCAAATCCGCTATACCTAACTCACGGCGCGAGCCCCTCGATCTCGGCTAATGGCTCCAGAAACGGCATCGTGTGGGAAGTCGAAAACTCCGGTTACCCCAGCAGCGGCGGCTCGGGTGGAACACCGGCAATTCTGCACGCCTATGACGCCAGCAACATCACGCGGGAACTGTACAACAGCTCCAAGGCAGCGAGCGGACGCGACACGGCCGGGGCTGCCTGCAAGTTCAGCGTGCCCACAGTCACTAACGGAAAAGTGTTCGTCCCAACCTGCACCGAGCTGGACATCTATGGCTTGCTGCCGTAGTAGTTCAGTTCGCCGCACAACCCGGCATAAATGCCGGTCGCCTAGATTTGTACGACGACTTGTATGTCGGCTTTCGGTTGCCTTGCCGGGGCGATCGGTCAATCTATCGATACGGCCCGATTGCATCTGGAAGTCGCCGCCGCAGACCAGCACAGCTTCGCCGATGAATCCTGCTCGGGCCATATTTAGTTTGAGGAACTTATATAGAGATGAAAACAGGATCAGGATCTCATCATGCATCTCGCGGCGGTCCCCGGAAAGCCGATTGCGGCGGCGATACGTTTTAGAGGCTAACCTGTGAAAACTGTTCTCTCAATGCTGTTGACGCTCCTAGCGTTCTGCTCACCTGCCTTTGCGACCGTCAAGGTTTCCTCTCCTGCAAACAACAGCACGGTGAGCTCACCTGTGCATTACTCCGCGACCGCTTCGAGCACGTGTGCGAA
>JAYVDT010000661.1:0-2363 GCA_043749265.1 Rhodanobacteraceae bacterium
CCGCGGCAATCGTCGGAGCGTCGACCGAGGGCTTCAGGATCACGGTATTTCCCGTCACGATCGCTGCCGCAGTCATGCCTGCCATAATGGCAAACGGAACCGCTTTGCGACTACTCCCTCCAGGCCGTGGCCTCGGACAAGCGCAAGCATTTGCTCTGCGGGAAGTTGGAAGCTCTTTGAGAGCTGCACTGAATCACTAGGCCGTAGAGCGCGGCGGAGCACCTCGCGCCGTTCGGATAAGGGCTTACGGCTGAGATCTACTCCTTCATGCTGCAGAAGGTCGAATGCGAAGAAAGAGAACGTGGCACCGCTTGTAGCAGCGTTCTGAATCATACTGAAGCTCGGCTTTGCTGACGGATCGAGCGCCACCAGCTCACCGTCCATGATGGAGCCGTTGGGAATGGCTGCGACCAGATCGGCCAGCATCGATGGGAAGCGCAGACCAAGGTCCTTGCCATTACGCGAGAGAAGCTTTGTGGCTTTGCCCTTGCAATGTGCTTGAGCACGATAGCCGTCCAGCCTAATCTCGTAAGCCCATCCCGGCTCTTCAGGGAGCTTGGAAACCAGAAGGCATTCGATCGGCTCCAGAAAGCTCATCTGGATTGCAGCCTCGGATGCACTTTTGAATTTGGCCATAGTTCCGAAGTCTACTGGCTAGCGGTTTCAGAATTCACGGGGTTTACTCGCTAGTAAATGAAAACTCAGCAACAAACATCATGTCCGATTTCGCTTCTGTCGTTACCCACCTTTCGCGCGAGTGCATTTTGTGGCTAGATGGGCCACGCCTGCATGGCTGCGTTGGCTACTGACAGCAGCTTCGTGCGCGTCGCACCATCACGGGCCAGAGTAGACATTCCCTGAATCACGGCCATGACGTAACCTGCCATGGCTCCTGCATCCACCAACCGGTTCGGACTTTGTGTTCCATTGTCCTGCTCGATCCTGACTCGAAGACGCTTTTCGATGCTGATCCGAATTTTGCTCAATGCTTTCTGCACGTCGGCCGCAGCGGGGGAACAACTGATTGCGGAGCTTGCGAGCAAACAGCCCGCTGGGGTGCTATCTCCGGTAAATCCGACTGCGGCCGTGTTCAGCAAATTCGCAGCCGCCTCTCGTGCCGTTTGAGCTTCATTGATGATCGTTTCGGATGTCACCGGTCCCGAAACGTAGCGCTGCACAGCTTCCAGAAAGAGTCGCTTCTTGTCCCCAAACGCCGTATAAAGACTTGGCGATGTGATTGCCATTGCTTCAACCAAATCGTTTACAGAAGTTGCCTCATAGCCGTGCCGCCAGAACAATATCATCGCTTGATGCAAGGCTGCGGCACGGTCAAAGCCGAGAGGTCGGCCGGGTCTGCGTTTGAGTGCGGGTTCAAGCGGTGTTTTCTGCACTTTCATAGTTCTTACTATGAAACATCTTGAAGAGCGTGCGCAAGTAGCATCTATTGAATTTCATAGTGAAAACTAGGGATTAAAAATAGCCACTTACGAACTACCGCACACTTGGCCGCTCCGGCATCGTTATCAGCCCCCTTGCTCTGGGCACCATGACCTTCGGAACCGCTCGTTGGGGGCTCGATGAAGCAGGTTCGGTCGCCGTCTCCAATGCCTACGTCGAAGCGGGCGGCAACTTCAACGACACGGCAGATGTGTACGCTGCCGGTTGTCGCGAAGAAATACTGGGCAAGTTTGTTGCCGAGCAGAAGCTTCGAGAACAGATAGTGATCGCAACAAGCAGGCTTCGCCGCAGGCAAAGGCGTTCAAACGCTTCCGCCCTGGATATCGTACTTTCTCCAGAGCATCAAGAAGCACTCCACAAAGTGAGCGCTTCGGCCGATTTAAGGATGCTTTATAGCCTCTTTACCCCGGCACTCAGGCAGTATGCCGTGTTCGGCAGCTTTTCTGTCAACGCTCAGGGAATCTCTGCACAAGTTCTGAGTCGTTGGTCTGATTGATTAATCTGGTATTCGAGGATAGAGATCGATGAATCAGCGGACGTTTGCGAGTCAGGCGAAGTTTAAGAAGTACGGTCGGAAGAGTCGGCGCGAGTTGTTTCTGGATGAGATGGAGCGGATCGTTCCGTGATCTGGGTTGCTGGTGCTGGTTCGTCCCCACTATGCGGTTGCGCGCAATGGTCGTCGTCTTGTGGGTCTGGAGATCATGCTGCGGACGTACTTCGTGCAGCAGTGGTTCAACTTATCCGACCCGGGCGCGGAGGAGTTACTGTACGAGTCGGCGGCGGTGCGGAACTTCGTGGGAGTCGACCTCGGCATCGCGTCGGCACCGGACGAGACCACGATCCTGCGCTTCCGCCACGTGCTGGAACGGCATGACCTGTACGGGCTGATGCTGGAGGCGGTAAAC
>JAYVDT010000662.1:0-2362 GCA_043749265.1 Rhodanobacteraceae bacterium
TTGGTGTTCAGCAGGACGCCAGCGCATGAGCTTACGGTCGTGTTTGGGTTGCTTCCAAAGGACGCGATAATCCCTAAGCGCGTGTTGCGTGCAAATACATATTTGCGCTTGCCGAACTGGTAATACGTGGAGTTGGTAACGTCGGTCCGGTTGAAGTCTGTCTGCGAACCGAACTTCGACGATGCGAAGAAGTTCTGCACGCTAAAGTAAATGCCCTTGGTTGCATCCAGCGGGCTTGGCGAACGCGTGTCGTGAAACCACGTAATGCCCGGGCCGCCCACGCGCACAGGCTGCGAGAGCAACGGAATCAGATTGGCAGAGATCGCCAGGCTGTTGGGATCCACAGCCACGCGGCGGTATTGGAAGTTGTAGATGAACGTGTCCTTGCGCGTGGCCTTATGAGTCACTCGGAAGTCAACCTGCGATGTCGAAGACTTGAACGTCGTAATGTTCTGCACGTTCGAATATCCGCCGGAAACCTGGAAGGCAAACTTGTCGCTGCCATAAAGGTGCGGGTTCTGAAAGGTCAGGGTCGCAACCTTTTCCAGAAGGCCATAGGTGGTATGGAGCGAGAGCGAGTCCTGCGTGCCCAGCACGTTGATTCGACTTACATCCACTGACACCCGTGGGCTTACGCCGGCTTTGCCTTCCTGAGCCCTCGTGGTTCCCTGTTGCGTACACGTGTTGCAGCCGGGGGTGCCAGTCTGCGCTTCAAATCCAAATCCGTACGTCACGTCCCAGCGTTTGGCTTCAGTCATCTGCAGCAGGACGTTCTTAAGCTCTGCATCGCCCGTAGGGTTTTGTACCGCGGCGTTGACTTCATTGAACAGGGCAAGATCGTAAAGTCTACGTTGTGTTTCCAGCAATGCGCTCTGGTCCAACGGGTCGCCCGCATGAACTTTCAATTGCTTGTCCACCACACTCTGCTTGGTGTGAACGATACCGCTCTCCAGCAGTTTGCCGATGAAAACCTGCTTGCCTTCCGTAATGTTGAATCCAACATCCGTCCGGTTCGCATCTGCGCCTTCAAGAGTCTGGCTGACTTCTATGCGCGCCTGGTCAAATCCATTGCTCAGGTAGTACCCCAGCAGCGTATCCCGATCGCCGGACAACGTAACCAGCGAAAACGGCTGGCCCGTCTGCGCCTGCAGAAGTGCCTGCAACGCAGCTTCTCGGCTTGGATCGGCACCCTTCAGGTCAACCACTCCAAACTTCTGCTGCGGTCCTTCCTCAATCTTGAACACCACGGAAATCTGCGCCGTCTTCACCACCTTGCCCGCCGCGTTATCCCCCGAGTCCACCACCGTGGACGTGACCTTCGCCGCATTGAATCCATTCGCACGGTATAACGATTGCATCTTGTTCTGGTCAGCCGTTACAAGCGCCTGGCTGAATCGCCCGCTACGCAGGTACGCATCGGCCTTCTGCACCCTCAGACCTTCTTTCAGCAAGTCGGTGGAGAAGTACTTGTTCCCTTGGAGTTCAACCGTGATGACCTTGTGCTTGTTGCCCTTCTCCACGGTGTAGAGCACGGTCTGAGTGGCCGCCGCGGGTACAGCAGTCGTCGTCGCATCGGTGGGACTTGCGACCACGCCCTGCCCTTTCTGCTCGACCGCAACCTTGGCATCGAAGTATCCCTGCTGCTGCAGGTAATCCTTCATGTTGTGTGTGCCTTCGTTCAGCAGATCGTTGTCTACGGTTCCCTCTTCATACACTGGAATTAGCAGATGAAGCCGGCTCTTGGAGAAGCGGGCGCCTTCCACTTTCACCTGCACCAGCGGGCCCTGCTCGACGGTGAAGTCGTAGTTCAACATCTTCGTCGCAGATTCGTAGGTGCTCTTCTGCAGGCTTACCGTCGCCTCCAGACGGTCCTTCTTCTGGTAGTAGGTCCGCAGGTTGGCAAGCGCTGTAGCCGTCGTCTCGCGAGACACCTTGGAGCGGCGCTTGAGCTTACCTTTCTTGCGGAAGTCGTGCTCGTTGATACCCGGGTCTTTACCCGTCAGCGTCACATTGCCGATGCGAGCCTGTGGTCCAATCCCAACGGTGAACGTAACGTTAATCTGCTGGCCGACGGGATCGCGATCCGTCTTGACCGAAATCGTAGGCTCGTAATATCCGTTCTGCGCCAGCACCTGCTTGGCAAGGTCGGTAGCCGTCGTTACTTCAGCATTCGTAAATCCGGTGCCGGGATTCAACTGCGTACCGTACTCCACCAGCGAGGAGAGTCGATCTTCCTTGATGCCGTCGACCTGCACACGGCCGATGTAGTAGCGCGGGATCCCAGCGAAGATCAGCGTCAGGCCCTTCCCTGTCTTCTCCACCCGCACGGCGATGTTTCGGTAACGGCCCGTGGCAAAGAGCC
>JAYVDT010000663.1:0-2356 GCA_043749265.1 Rhodanobacteraceae bacterium
CGCTCACGGCCACAATGTCGCCCAACGTCGATGCGATCGGGCTTCGCATGGTGCTCTCGCTGGCGACAATCATGATGGTTTGGTTCGGCGTGCAGGAAGCCCTTGCATCCTCACGCGGCGGCCCCGGCTTCGATATGGCGAAGTTTCTCAACTTCTTCATGCTCCTCAGCTTCGCATATATGTTCGTGAAGTATTACGACAGCAGCATTCCCGGCATCGGATACTCGCTCAAAGGATTCATTAGCCAGGGTACGACCAATCTGGCGCAGACGATTGGACAGGACGGTATCCAGTCCATGTTCCAGTCGATTGACGGTGCGTTGGCGAAGTCAGGCCCAGGCATGGCAATGTTCACTGCACCCTATATGCTGTTCGCCTACATCAGCACACAGATCATGCTTTCGGTGCTCGCCGCGATTTCTGCGGTCATCCTCGCATATGGTGCAGTGGCCGGAACAATCATCGGCTTGCTTGGCCCGATCTTCATCCCGTTTCTTGTGATCGAAAAACTGGAATTTCTGTTCTGGGGATGGTTCAAGGCGTACCTTAGCTTCTCGTTTTATAAGGTCGTTGCGGCAGCCACAATGAGCGTTCTGGGTCACCTGTTCGTCACCTACTACGCCAACTGGACAGACTTCTCAAACCCCATGACGCTGATAAAGAATTTCCCTTTGTTGATCTTGCTGGTAGTGGTCAACATCTTCCTCATTCTCAAGATCCCCGCGATTACCGCCTCCATCTTCTCAGGCAGCAGCAGCGGTCACGATGCAGGGATGGGCGCAGTTACGGGTGCCATTACCGCCGCAGTGATGGGCTAAAGGGAGATACGCAAATGCCAGTTCAAGAGACGAAATCCCCCGAAATCACCCGTGCAGCGGAACGCTATCTGGAGCAGTACGGCGACCCGCTCGTCATGAACACCTATTTGAAGATCACGATCCTTGTCTTGGGCGCTGTCTGCCTGATGCTGGGCGCGCTTGCATTCAAGAGCCAGAAGGCGCTCGCCGGCATGAAACCGCTTGTCATTCGCATCAATGACGTAGGCCACGCCGACGCCATTGATTACCGCAACTACGAGTACAAACCGCAGGAGGCCGAGAACAAGTATTACCTCTCGCGCTGGGCCACGCTGTACTTCCAGCGCAACCGCTACACCATCGAGCGCGACCAGACCCAGGCGCTTTACTTTCTCAATTCGGATGTCCAGCAGGCCGTCATCCGGCAGGAGCAGTTGAGCAAGACCATTACCACCTTCCAGCAGGACAGCACGCTCCCGTATGTCGATATCAACATCAAGAGCGTCATCCTCGACGATCTACGTCAGTCGCCCTATTCCGCGCGAATTGAGTTCGAGAAGGTCTATACAAACGCCAATGACCATTCGGAGATCAAGACGGAGCGTTGGACCGCCAGCGTGACCTATGTCTTCGCCGATCACGTCGAGAACAACGCGCTCGCCTTCAATCCGCTCGGACTCACTATCGTCCGCTACCGCGCCGACCAGGCGTTCGACTAGGAGCCGATATGAATCACGACTTGGACCTCCTCATATCGTTTCTCCAACCCATCAAAGAGCTGTTGCTCGACGACAGCGTGAGCGAGATCATGGGCAATCCGAACGGCCAATGGTGGTTTGAGCGTAGCGGCAAGTTAGAACACTCGGAGATCGTCTTCGATGCGAAGGCACTCCGCACCGGCCTTGAAGTGATTGCAAACAAACTCAGCAGGAAGTTGGATGAGGCGCACCCGCTCTTGAATGCCCAACTGCCGGACGGTAGCCGCCTTGCGGCGGTTCTCCCGCCCGTTGTTCGACCCAATCCCGCCGTTACCATTCGCAAGTTCTCCAAAGTCCGCTTCACCATTGCCGACCTCATCAAAAGCGGTGCGATGTCACCGGAGATAGGTGCAACCTTGAGCGGGTATATCGAGGCAGGAAAGACAATGCTGATTAGCGGCGGAACTGGCGCGGGCAAGACCAGCTTGCTCAATGCGCTCGCTGATTACATCCCGGAGGAAGAGCGCATTGTCGTGATCGAAGATACGTCTGAGCTGCGTATCGGCAAACCGAATTTATTAGCGTCGGAGTGCCAGACGGAATCGCACACCGGCACAGTGAGCTTCAACGATCTATTGAAGGCTGCGCTACGGTGGCGGCCAGACCGGATCATCCTCGGCGAGGTGCGCGGCGAAGAAGCCCGCACCCTGCTCGATTCCTTCAACACCGGACACGCCGGTTCGATGGAAACGATTCACGCCAGCTCCGCCGTGAAAGCACTCCGCAGGTTCGGCGAATTGGCGATGCGTTCGCATCAGCAATCGAACCGGGACGACATATCGGCGGAGATTGCCGAGACAG